>JAYTUQ010000073.1:0-34079 GCA_043744455.1 Saprospiraceae bacterium
CTACTGGCTCTTAGTTGGGAGTATTCCAGAGCGGCCAAATGGGGCAGACTGTAAATCTGCTGGTTACACCTTCGGTGGTTCGAATCCATCTGCTCCCACCCATTCTACCCTTTAATTGGCCGGTATTGTCATTAGTCATTTGTCAATAGTCATTATTTAGTTGATTTAAATCAGCTTAATGACTATTGACTTTTGACTAATGACACACAAGCGGAAGTAGCTCAATTGGTAGAGCGACAGCCTTCCAAGCTGTAGGTCGCGAGTTCGAGACTCGTCTTCCGCTCTTCAGCTTACATTGACGATTTACGATTTTAATTTACGTTTTACGTATTTGATGCAACAACTCACCTCGTTAATCGTAAATCTCCTTAGAAAAAGAGAATCGTAAGAATCAATTTAAGCCGTTGTAGCTCAGTGGTAGAGCACTTCCTTGGTAAGGAAGAGGTCGCGGGTTCAATTCCCATCAACGGCTCGAAAGAGAAGGGGATTGAATCCTTTTAGTATTTTAAAGTGTATTAATTACCTGATAAATCAGGTTTTGAATAAATAATCTATTTCCGAAATTCTTAAAATTTAAAAAAATAATTCAATGGCTAAGGAAACCTTTGACAGGTCAAAACCGCACCTTAATATCGGTACAATAGGTCACGTTGACCACGGTAAAACAACATTGACTGCAGCAATTACTACGGTTCTGGCAGCAGATGGTTTATCAAAAATTATGTCGTATGACTCAATTGATGCTGCTCCAGAAGAAAAAGAACGTGGTATTACAATCAATACAGCTCACGTTGAGTACCAAACTAAAAGTCGTCACTATGCACACGTTGACTGCCCTGGTCACGCTGACTATGTGAAGAATATGGTAACAGGTGCTGCTCAGATGGATGGTGCTATACTTGTTGTTGCTGCAACAGATGGTCCAATGCCACAAACGCGTGAACACATCCTTCTTGCACGTCAGGTAGGTGTACCTTCTATAGTTGTTTTTATGAATAAAGTTGACCTTGTTGACGACGAAGAAATGTTGGAACTTGTTGAGATGGAAGTTCGTGAATTGTTAAGCAAATACGAATTCGATGGTGACAATACGCCAGTTATTAAAGGTTCTGCTATCAAAGCTCTTTCTGGTGATGCTTCTGGTATCGCTCAAGTAAAAGAATTGATGGAAGCTTGCGATACTTGGATTCAACAACCACCACGTTTGACTGAATTACCTTTCTTGATGCCTGTTGAGGACGTGTTCTCAATTACTGGTCGTGGTACTGTTGCGACAGGTCGTATCGAGCGTGGTATTATCAAAGTAGGTGAATCAGTTGAAATCATCGGTATGCAAAAAGACGGCGAGAAAATCATTTCAACATGTACAGGTGTTGAGATGTTCCGTAAATTGCTTGACCGTGGTGAAGCTGGTGATAATGCTGGTATCCTTTTACGTGGTGTTGACAAAGAAGCCATCAAACGTGGTATGGTTATTTGTAAGCCAGGTTCAGTGAAACCACACAAAAAATTCAAATGCCAAATCTACGTTTTATCGAAAGACGAAGGTGGTCGTCATACACCGTTCTTCAACGGTTACCGTCCACAGTTCTACTTCCGTACAACTGACGTAACAGGTGATTGCAAATTACCTGAAAACGTTGAGATGGTGATGCCTGGTGATAACATCGAACTTGAAGTTGCACTCATCAACTCAATTGCAATGGAAAAAGGTCTCCGTTTTGCGATTCGTGAAGGTGGTCGTACAGTCGGTGCAGGTCAGGTAACTGAAATTCTTGACTAATAAAATATAAAAAGTCATTGGTCATTGGTCAAAAGTCATTATATTACACAATAAATGACCAAGAGCCAATGACTATTGACATTTTTATACGGACATAGCTCAACTGGTAGAGTGGCGGTCTCCAAAACCGCAGGTTGCGGGTTCGATCCCTGCTGTCCGTGCTTCTTAAAATGAAATGAATTAAATTGAAATTTCTGTTCGCTCAATTTTTACTTTTAGATGTTTCATTTTTTACTTTTTAATAAAAAATACTGAGGGGGAGGAATCCTCTTTTTTTTTAAAACTGAATTGAAGTCATGAATATAAAGCAGTACGTAATAGAAAGTGCAGAAGAGTTTCGCACAAAAATGACTTGGCCTACTTGGAACAATTTACTACAAACTACGGGTGTAGTTTTGTTAGCAAGTGTGTTATTGTCGCTCATTATCTTTGGTATGGATGGTGTTGCGAATTTTGCTTTGAAACTCGTTTACCAAGTTAAATAATTGAGTATTGAGGTTGTTTTCTCAAAGTCCAATACCAATAACCAATAAAAAATGTCAGAAGAAACTAGATGGTATTCTCTCCGCGTTATTAGCGGCAAGGAAAGGGTCATCAAAGAACGTATAGATAAAGAAATTGCAGCTGAAAATTGGGGTGAATACATTCCTAACGTTGTTGTACCGACTGAAAAGGTCTATAAAATACGGGGTGGCAAAAAAGTTATTACCGAGCGTAATATCTTACCAGGTTATATTCTCGTTGAGGCTGTACCTGCGAAATTGAAAGGTGATATTGTTACAGCTATCGTCAATCTGCAAAATGTCATTCATTTTTTAGGAAAAAATGACCCTATTCCTATGCAAACATCGGAAGCAAAACGTTTGCTCGGTGTTGTTGATGATACCCAAAGCTCTGGTGAAACGCTTGTAGAACCTTATATTATCGGTGAAACAATAAAAATCACTGATGGCGCTTTCGTTGATTTTATCGGTGAAATACAAGAAATCAATGAAGAGAAAAAGAAACTCAAAGTTATTGTCAAAATTTTTGGCCGTGGTACAGAAGTAGAATTGAGTTTTATGCAAGTAGATAAACAATAGTAAAAGTATAAATTCTTATATTAAAAAAGCGGTTCAATGTCCTTCACGGATTTTGAACCGCTTTTTTTTATCTATTTTGTAAACCGTTAATTAAAATACCAATTTTTATGATTTTTGTGACGTATTTAAAAAAGAATCTCTCATAAGTGACCTATCTTTTTATCTAAAAAATGTTATTACCATTCTATAATTATTTTTTAAATAATATTTAAATAATAGTGTACAAGTGGAATAAATATCACTATGATTAAAATACCAAAAATACCACTATAAAGCCCTGAAATCACGCCCTAAAATTTGCTTTCTTGACAAAAATACACCGTAATTTGTGAGGTATTTACGCAAATATTTATTGTGTGTCCGTTTTTGAATACCACCTCCCACTCTCTTCATTAACGGCTTTGGAAGTAACTCGCTTCCTAATGGTGTAAGTATTTTCTCTGTTTTTCCGGATAATTCTCCCCCTATCTATCCATTCTATATTCTTTCTTAAATCATTTAAACTTAAAATCAAGCAAAATCATGGACAAACTGTACTCATGTCACCTGCATACACGTGCCCTACTTACATTGGTCATTTTCCTGTTCGCCCCCCTCAGTATTTTGACCTTTGGTCAATCACCCTGTTCGTCATCCATTACGCGGAACGCTACAAATGGAAAAGCTACAAATACGAATATTTATGACGACATCACACTCGCGATGACAAACCTGTTGGGCAACGGCACAGAAGCAGCTTGGGTTTTAGAAGATGGTGCAACGTTTGTTGAAAACCCTGATGGCACAGCCCGTATTCAAGGCATTGTCAAACAATTTGGTGATTATTCTGCTCCACACCGTATGGCTTTGGACATTATTCTCGGCGGAAAATCGTATGTCCCAGGGGCAGCGGGTCCTTATAACCCCAATGGTATACCTACAACAGGCTGGTACTACTATTTCTCATTGACTGGCTCATTGACTGGCTTAGATGCTTTGGCGGGCGGTCAGTTATCCTTATCCATTCATATGCACCCTTTTCAAGTAGGTATTGGTGCCAATCAATTGCCAAGTGCTGAAGACATGTTACTGAATGGTGCTGGCGGTTGGTTTGAATGGACTGTTATGACACAACCGACAGACAATACCCTTCAATTTACGAATTATATTTCAGGAACGACAATCTCTGATATTGCTATTTTACTCAGTGGCACGCCTACTCAACCGTGTATCGGTAGTATCGGAGACCAAGTTTATTGCGATGTCAATAACAATGGCATTTTCGATACGGGTGATGTTACCGTTACAGGTTTGACAATTACTTTGTGTGATGCAAATTTTGTTACTCTTACGACTCAAGCAGTTGATGCCAATGGTAAGTATCTATTTACTAACCTTCCAGCTGGTACTTATAATGTTAAATTTCCAGAAGCGACTTTGGATGGCAAACCACAAAGGAATTTAGGTCCCATAAAGGTGGTTTTAGCAGCGGGTCAAAATTACTTGGATGCGGATAAAGGCTACTATAAACCGACAGACCCTTGTATAAATGATATAGAACCACCTGTTTTCTCAAATTGCCCTGCTAATATTGTTAAAGATATAACAAATATGCCGTGCTCTTGTTGGACTATTACTTGGACAACACCGACTGCGAAAGATAACTGTTCGACCCCCTCAGTATCAACAACATGCAATAGCGGTCGTTGTTTCCCTATAGGTGTCACGACCGTTGTCTATACAGCAACAGATGCCAAGAACAATAAAGCGACATGTTCTTTTACGGTTACAGTTAAAAAAATATCTTGTACTGTAACAGGCAATACCATTTCAAATTCATGTGCTAATAACCTGCCTGTCATTACGGGTAAAGATTTAGGTAATTATGAATATATGTGGTTGCAATCAACACAAAATTGCCCATCAGAATCAAACCAAGTGATTCCTGGAGCAACAGGTAAAGATTATACTTTGCCGCGTAGTGTATCGAAAAAAACTTATTTTGTACGCTGTGCCAGACCGATAGGTTGCTCTTCATGGGACTCAAACAACGAAAGCAACTGCGTAAGCATTTCGCCTGACAATTGTTTGCCTACTTGTAGCGAAAACTTCAATTCCAACAAATGTTACCGTATTATTAATAAAAAATCAGGTAAAGCGGTTGATGTTTACGGCGCAGGTACGAGTAATAATTGCAATATCATTCAATGGAATTATCAAGGCAATGCCAACCAACAATGGCGTTTCTTCTCTTTAGGTAAAGGCTATTTCAAAGTTATGTCACGTAACAGCGGAAAATACTTAGCTTCACGTGGTACTTCAAATGGGTCTAATGTCATACAATATGATTATTGCTCAGATAATTATAGAGATTGGAAAGTTGAATGTGTCGGCAAAACAGGCTATTATCGATTAATTCATCGCGAAAGCGGTAAAGTTTTAGATGTGTCAGGTGGTTCCACAGCAGAGGGTGCTAACTGTATCATCAATAAATGGTGTGGTGACGACAATCAACTCTTCTCAATTGAGGAAGTTTCTACTGCATCATTATATTCTACTTCAGCTACAGTTTTAGCAATGAATGCATCGACTGAATCTAACCGTGTTCGTTTAAGTTGGATGACGAATACAGGCTATGACAATGACTTTTATACTGTCGAAAAAATGAATCCTTCTTCTGGCGATTTTGAAAAGTTGTCATTGGTCAATAATAATCAATACGATGACCAAATACAAACCCATGCTTACTACGATGTTAATCCTACGGAGGGAGACAATTTCTATCGCGTAAAAGTGAGTTTGAATAATGGTGTGGATAAATTTACAGAGATTAAAAAAGTAACATTCAAGCGTATGGTTGGTTTTGGCACATTCCCGAATCCTGCAATAGATGAGTTAAATATCAACTTGACTGAATATTTAGGTAAAAATGTAGATATTGTTCTTTACAATACCTTTGGAAAGGTCATAACAAGCACCCGTGTTGAAAACATCGCAAACCCAATTCACAGACTTGATCTTAACAATTTTGCAGCAGGTCAATATCTGATTAAGGTGTCGGCTGAAGGCAAACGTGATGCTACGCAACTGGTTGTTATTCAAAAATAAAATTATAGTTATTTTACTTTTAGATTGCCTCATGCCTTCTGGTGTGAGGCTTTTTTTTTAAAACAATCAATGTTAAATCCTTGAGTTATATTCAAAATCGTAAGATTTTCGTTGGAATTTTGTTATTTTGACATTTTAATACCTGCTTGGACACCTATGATATTTACCGCTTTTGTCATCACCCTTTTCACCGTCGGCGTCGCCCTCTTATTGGCGTATGGTTTGCCCTATCTACCTATTTTACCTAGTCGAAAAAAAACAACTGCCAAACCTGCGGACTTTGGCTTACGTTTCAGACCGCTCATCGTTCGGGGTGTAGGGGCTATTATACTGAGGGGGTACTTTATACAAGCATTAACAGCCAAAACGAAGGCAACTATTATCGTTTTGCATGGCATTGGTAGCGCAAAGGAGGTCTATTTTGGCTTTGCAAAGTGGCTTGCCGAGCAAGGGTTCAATGTCGTCATTTACGACCAAAGGGCGCATGGCAGAAGTGGCGGCAAGTATTGTACCTTTGGTTTTTACGAAAAAAGAGACGTTTCCAGAGTTATTGATAAGGTTTTAAGAAAATTTTCAAAATTACCCATCGGCATTCATGGCACCTCTTTAGGTGGTGCAGTTGCTCTTCAAGCTTTGGCAATTGAGAAAAGATTATCTTTTGGCATCATCGAAAGTACATTCAATACCTTAGAAAATGTAATCGAAGAATACAGCACCGACATGCTTAAATTTCGCAGCCGCTGGCTTGTCAAACGCATTCTCGCACGCGCAGCACACATAGCAGAGTTTCGCCCCTTCGATATTAAACCCGTCGAATCATGCCGCCAAATTGAGCAACCGATACTCATGGTGCACGGCGATGCTGATGAAAAAATTCCAATAGCCTTCAATCTCGACAATTTTAATGCATTAAAAACGACTGACAAAGAGTTCTTTATTGTCAAAGGTGCAGGACATGACAACGTAAGTGAAGTGGGTGGCGCATTGTATCAACAAAAATTACTTGATTTTCTTAATCGTTGCTTACTTTCACCCTCTCCTCAGTAAATTATAATTTCAGAGCACAAATACATGCAACAAAAGCCTTTATTATTTTGTCTAAATAACAAAAATTTACGCATAAGCATGTCTAATATTACGCCTATATTCATCATTTATCATTCATAACTCATCATTCCGTATTATGAAAATTGGCATTGTTTGTTATCCTACTTTTGGTGGTAGTGGCGTTGTAGCTACTGAATTAGGCTTAGGTCTCGCTAAAAGAGGCCATAAAATTCATTTTATCACCTATCGTCAACCCGTTCGTCTGGCACAGCATCATTTTCATGAGAATGTTTTCTTCCATGAAGTGAGTAACGTGGATTACCCGCTATTCGAATACCCACCTTACGATACGGCTTTGGCTTCCAAAATGGTGGACGTAGTGAAGTATGAAAACCTCGATATTCTACACGTTCATTATGCCATTCCCCACGCAACGGTGGCTTATATTGTCAAAAAAATATTGTTAGCAGAGGGGCGATACGTGCCTGTTATTACAACACTGCATGGTACAGATATTACTTTGGTGGGCAATAATCGGGCTTTTGCACCTGTCGTCGAATTCAGTATTAACAAATCGGATGGCGTAACAGCGGTGTCTGAATCGCTGAAAAAAGATACTTTAGAACACTTTAAAATTAATAAAGACATAAAAGTTATTTATAACTTCATTGATTTTGAACGTTTTAAAAAAATAAATAAAGACCATTTTAAAAAAATCATTGCCCCTGAAGGCGAAAAAATACTCGTCCACACCTCCAACTTCCGAAAAGTAAAACGCGTCGAAGATGTGATTTTTATTTTCAAAAAAGTATTTGAACACATACCCTCCAAACTACTCCTCATCGGTGATGGACCCGAAAGACAGCACCTCGAAGAGCTGTGCCGTCAGCTCCATCTCTGCGATGAAATTCGTTTCCTCGGCAAACAAGATGCCGTCGAAGAACTTTTAGCGATTGCCGATTTATTCGTGATTCCATCAGGTTCTGAAAGCTTTGGCTTGTCGGCATTGGAAGCGATGGCGTGCGAAGTGCCCGTTTTGTCATCCAATGCAGGCGGTTTGCCCGAAGTCAATATTCACGGCGTCACAGGTTATTTGAGCGATATTGGCAATGTCGAAGAAATGGCAGGTTACGCTATTCGCCTTTTGAGCAACCCCGAACTGCATCAAGAATTCCGTCAAAACGCGCTTGCTCAAGCCAAAAAATTTGATATTCATAATATTATTCCACAATACGAAGCCTATTATGAAGAAATTTTAGAAAAAGCAGTGTGGGAAAAAGCGCTGTGAATCCCTCATATCTGAAAGCAACCGCCCCCTCAGTATATCCGTAGTTTAAACCATAAAAGGGGTTAAATAAAGTAACGTAAAAGGCTTTTACAAAATAATAATGTATGACTGAAAAAGACCTCAACTTACTCGTTGAAGGCTGCCGTGCGGGAGAACGTACGAGCCAACAGCGACTGTATGCGCATTTTCATAACTATGCGCTGACAGTCTGTTCTCGTTATGCAGCGACATCAGATGAGGCGAAAGAGGTTTTAAACGATGCTTTTTTTAAGATTTTTACAAAAATTGACTTGTATAATTCGCAATATTCCTTTAGAGGTTGGTTACACCGCATCGTCGTCAACACAGCGATTGACCGTTACAGAAGCCAACAAAATCAACCAAGACTTGAAGAGTTGAATTATACAATAGGTATTGAAGTCGAAACAGAAATTATTGAAAAATTGACCCGTGAAGAAATCTTCAAAATGGTCGTAAACTTATCTCCCGCTTACCGAACAGTCTTCAATTTGTTTGTTGTGGATGGTTTTTCACACGCTGAAATTGCTGAAAAACTCGGCATTACTGAGGGGGCTTCAAAATCTAATTTGTCGAAAGCACGCGGGCATTTAAAAAAAATGTTGTTGACAAATGACAATGAAATGGGTCAGCGCATGAATGGTTAAAATGAATACGGCTTAAAAATGAGCGATAAGGAATTTGATAAAATATTTGGCGATAAACTGCGCAAAGAACGCTCTTTCTCATCTGTGGACAAAGACTGGGAACAGTTATCATCAAAGTTAGAGGTTAATAGCCAAACGAAGGAAAATAACAAGCGGCGACGCGGGGCTACGTGGTTGTGGCTGTTGTTGTTACCGTTTTTGTCACTCTTTTTGTGGCAAATTAATGCTTTAAAAAATCAAAACAAGCAATTAGCACAACAATTGACAGAGATGCAATCGCAACTTAATGCCTATAAATTAGAACGTGTTATGCCGTTACAACAAGTGACAAATACCGATACCATTATTATTTATAAATATTTGCCTACGGCAAAAAATAATAATAATTTATCTTTTAATAAAAAAAATATATCTAAAATTCCCCCCTCAGTATCCAATGACTTTTCAACTAAGTTAAAGCCAATTTCAGAGAAATCAAACGTTCTTTCTATCTCAAAAAACGTAGCAAATCTAGATACGATTATTCCAAAATCAATGGTTGACGAGCGAAAAATAGCTGAATTATTAGAAAAATTGACAGTATTGGAAAAGCAAATGGCAGATTTGAAACAAGCATTATCTGACAATAAAGCGAACGCTGTAAACTTAGTAGATTGTACCACAAGACAAGATTCATTAGCAAAACAACTCATGGCGACAAGGACATTGGTAGATTCTTTGAAAAAGCCCCCCCTCAGTATAGAAACTCAAAAATCAAATAAAATAATGAAAAACAATCGTTTATTCATTGGTTTGCAAGGCGGGGAAATCAGTTATAAAACGACATGGAAGAATTCGGTCGGTATTGATGTTTATAGAAATATTGAAAGTTATCAAGCTGGTCTAAAATTCGAATATGCCTTAACGGAGCAGTTGCGATTGACAGTAGAAGGTAATTATTGTCCTTTTTCATTTACAAATTATTGGTATGACAGCCGATATAATTTGCCTGCTTTGCAATATGACTATCAAAAAGAAAAATTCCTAAAAGCGGAGTCCAAACAGTCGCTTTTACAGGGCAATATTGGTGTAAAATACTTTTTTACTGAGGGGTCTGCTAAGTGGCGTCCTTTTGTTTCCGCAGCATATACTTTGATGCGTATCAAGCCTTTTGAAACAAAATTTACCTATCAATCTTTGTTGGGAACGACGAATCGAGAGCAAGTCGTCGCATCAGAAGCCGTCAATGTGCCTAATTTGATTTTATTAAGTGGCGGTATAGAATATCGTTTTTCTAAGTATTGGGTCGCGCAAGCAGAGGCTTTTTACTATAAAGACATCAACAAAACCCATAAAACCTTTGATTTATTCGGTCTCCGCGCAGCTGTTTTGCTCAACCTTAAGTAAGTTATGAGTTGTGAAAAAGCGATTCACTGACAAACAGATGAAGCGCTTTTTCATAACTCATAACTCATAACTTTTACTCCGACATATCCATTGTTGTAAACACATTTGCCACATCTTCGTCTTCTTCCAGGCGGTCAATGAGTTTAAAAACAGCTTCAGTTTCCTCGTCATTGAGTTGTTTTGTCATAGTTGGAAGACGTTCCAAGCCAGATTCATCAATTTCGAGACCTTTTTCATCCAAAAATTTCTGCATGGCACCGAAATCGGTGAAATTGCAATAAATAGCCCACACATCGCCTTCGTCTTTGATGTCATCTAAACCAAAGTCAATCATCTCAAATTCTAATGTCTCATAATCTGGTAGGACATCTTTTTTGATGCGGAAAACACCTTTTCTGACAAACATAAAATCAACTGAACCAAATGTACCAAGCGTGCCGCCACATTTATTGAAGTGCATACGTATGTTTGCGACCGTACGAGTCGTGTTATCTGTTGTCGTTTCTACCATAACGGCGATGCCATAAGGACCATAACCTTCATACACAACTTCTGCATAGTTTTCAGTATCCTTTGAGGTCGCTTTTTTGATAGCAGAGTCAACCGTCGCTTTTGGCATATTTGCTTTTTTAGCATTATTAATTGCCGAGCGCAAACGCGAGTTGTAGTTGGGGTCAGTTCCGCCTTCTTTGACAGCTATGACGATTTCCTTTCCGATTTTTGTAAAAGTTTTTGCCATGGCGCCCCAACGCGCAAATTTTCTGGCTTTTCGATATTCAAACGCTCTTCCCATAAGGTTTCCGTTTTTTAATTTATTTCGTTAGTGATAAAATGCGGCGCAAATTTAGAATTTTTTAGATAAAAAAATCATCGTTTTAATGTAGATTGATATTTTTGATACCCTATCACACGGTCATAACGTGCGCCAAACGGACGATAATAGATTAAAAATTGATATTCATTTTCAGTGGCAAACCAATTACCTTCGAGCTTTGTGCAGTCAGGTTGCGCTTTTTTCCCTTTTGGCATAACCGCATAAATATAGTTGTAAAAACCTTGTTTCAACATTACTTCTCCTTCGTAACGTCCTGTGTTGTCGTCATAAGTCATTTTAAATCGGGAATCAATTTTCCAATCACTTAATTTACCAAACAGATACACGTCCGTACCTTCTATTTCATCGTCGTATTTCAAGGAAAAATAAGCATTCACGTAGTCCGCCGATACTGAGGGGTCAATCGTTTGGTTGGGATAATCAGATGTTTCCGTAAAGAAACCACCGTTTAAGTCGGGATAAATCAAGTACGGCTCTCTAAAACGGTCGAGATCGGTGCGCAAAACATAGTCAAATGTCTTATCCCCTTTGTCAATCGTTGACACGCGTTCGGAGCGAAAACGAGTCGAACGCAAATCCACATATCGCCACTCTTTTCCCGCAGGAAACGTAATAGAATCCAAGTAATCATAGACAATTTTATCGCCCATCACAAACATGGGCGGCACATTCATACGGGCAATATCCCACCGGGCATTTTGCAAAACCGTCACTCGAATGTCGTTCATGGGGTTTTGCAAACGAAACGTTTTTGGGTCGAGCTTGAAGTCCAATTCATGATAAGTATTGTATTTGAAGGCATTAGGCGTAACAAATTCATTTTCAACGGTCAAAATTTGTTCATAAACGACAAAACGACGGGTCAAAACAGGCGTTCTATCGCCATCGTCTTCATAGACTTTTAAAATGTAATTGCCCGATTTATTCCAACGCATCACATCGTTTGGAATCGTCAAATTGAAATGAACAAACTGGATATTTGTCGCTTGCGAATTTTTATAATTATTGATGCGATCTTCGCTCAAACCTTCGAGGTATTCGAGTTTATCGAGTTTTGTTGGTTTCCAATCGCGGTCACATTGTTCAATCGAATAGTTGAGATTGCGCAATTCTCCACCGACTTCATCAAAATTGAGCGTCAAAAAGCCTTTTTTCAACTCAACAGCGGGCATATTTTCCAATTTATTCCCATTCGGAAAAAACTGAACAGAGCGAATTGTTTCTGAGAAAATGGTATCAATATTTTGTGCAGCAATGAAAAAGGGGCACATAAAAACAAAAAAAAGGCGTAATCTCATCATACTTAGGTTTTTAAAAATGACTGAAATGTCCACAAATAAACGTTTTTTTTGCTGTGAAAGTACCCCTCAGTATCTTTTCTCATTTTCAAATTCTACAAGCCATTCCGCCAATTTCTCTTGCAGTAATTCCTTTTCACTCTGAAATGTTTCTCATCAAAAGTGAACCGTTTTTGGCGTGCTTCAAACAAAAAACCTTTGCCCAATTCCAATAAAAACTGTTGCACTTTGGTAATAATCGCGTCTTCTAAATCGGTTTCTGAATATGAAAATCGGTCTTCTAATCCTAAAAAGTCTAAAGTCAAAGGGTTTTTCAAGATGTCCTGCGCTTTTTGAATGGTATTGCCTTGCGTAGCGAGTTTCATCACCTCGTCTTTGTTGCGGCTTAAAGCCAATCGCTCATAAAGACTTGAATGGTATTGGCGTTTGAGTTGAACCTCTGACCATTGTTGCGTAGTTGCTTCAATTTCATAAAAACGCCTTTCAGAAGGATTATTAATACGCATCAAAACAAGATAAAGCGACCAACTCAAGGTAAACCCAAGAGGCGTGAATGCTTCATCTAGCTTAATATCTAGTTGATTATCAATATTTTGTAATTCGCTAGATGGCATCTGGCGAATTGGCATAGCTCTATTTGCATAGATTGAAAAGAACTGCCGCATGTTTCTCAAATTTTGTTCAGAAAATCCTTTGCCAAACTTTTCTGATAGTTGTTTTGACAAGTCTTTTAAGACAGACTTTCCGTAAGCCGCCCTTTCCATGCCGCCTTGTTCATCTTCAATAATCACTCGACCTATCTCAAAATAGGTCATAACCATTGTCAGATTGACAGACGTGGCGACCTTTCTACGGGCTAACTCAATGAGTTCTGCGATGCGATTAAAAAGGTGGTGGTCATGGGTGGTTTGATTAAAC
Source organism: Saprospiraceae bacterium (assembly GCA_043744455.1). Taxonomy (GTDB): domain Bacteria; phylum Bacteroidota; class Bacteroidia; order Chitinophagales; family Saprospiraceae; genus JAAFJT01. The sequence continues at coordinate 13,390 of JAYTUQ010000073.1, forward strand.
TTCGTCTTATCCTCCTTTTGGTTTTTCAAATTCATAGCTTTACCGAATTATATTGTTAAAGAAATCTAGGCGGCGAAGCTAAAACTAATTTTTTGTTTATTTTTTATTCTAAAAACATATTTTTTGTTGAAATAATTAATTTAAAAATAAAACAAAATGAAAAACAGAAGCCCTAAATCCTTAGGAATGACAACAAAGTAAGTTACCCCATTTCATTTTGCAAAGCATTGGCTTTCAACGTATTGCATATTCATCATTACTTAGATTCCTTACATGCCTTATACGGTTAAAAAAAGCAACATTTTTAACCGTATAAGGCATGTAAGGAATTTAAGGTTATCTAAGAAACTTACAATAACGATTCATAAAAGGCATTAATATAGGTTTTTTGACCTTCTTTAAAAATGTGTGTGACATTGAAGTTAATCATCAAACCCATAGGTAAATGTAATAATTTCATATAAGTTAAAAGTTGAGCGACATGAATTGGCGGGATTACTTCAACGGCTTTAAATTCAACGACTAATGATTCATCTACTAATAAATCACATTTTAATTCAGCGTCAACATCTAATCCTTTGTACTCAATCGGAACGACGAGTTGAGACCTAAAAGGGATATTCCGCAGCTTTAGCTCATGTTCCATACATTTTTGATAGACTTTTTCTAATAAACCAGGACCTAATGATTTGTGGACTTCAATAGCTGCACCATTGACTTGATAGACTAAATTTTTTAGATAGTCTCGTGATAAGTTTTTCATAATATTTGAATTTTGTTTGTTAAAAAACATAAAATTGAATATTTTATACTTTTTAACAAACAATAATCAGTTAAATTTTAATTCTTAAATGACCTTACATTCCTTATATGCCTTATATGGTTAAAAATGTTGCTTTTTTTTACCGTATAAGGCATGTAAGGAATGTAAGGTCATTTAAGGATTAATTGATTTTTTTTACTTATTTCCGTAAGTTTTTTCCAAAATACCCCTCATAAAACCGCATTAATCCTTTTAATTCCTTCACATTCCAATCACTCATAAAATCAGGTTTACCTTCCTTTTCGATTTTAAACACCCATTTTTTAGCATTTAAAAGCCTTAAATCACGCTTGTTTTTGTTGTGAAAAACACCACACGCATAGACAGGAACGGCTTCAACATCGGTCAAAAAAACACCCCCCTCAGTATTTTTACTAATTTTCAACTTCAAATACACTGACAAATGACAGCCATTAAAAATATCATATGCAATGAAATCGCTGAACGCAAACAGCACCAAACCTGCTTTTTTTTGTTGCGTAAACGGACATGTAAAATCGTAGCGCGCCATCGGTTGTATATTGTGAGCATGTCCGCCGAGGATGATATCAACGCCACATGCGTTAAAAATCCGTTGGGCATTCCGCACGATGTGGGCATTCGGATAGGCTTGATAGGCATTGCTGAAATGCAAACTTAAAATCACAAATTCTGCTCCACGTGTGCGTGCCGAAGCCACATCATTTTTGAGCGGTGACAAATCAATATCAGGCTGATTGACTTGTAAATGATTGACTAAAAAGGGTTTATCAACAGAATTGGTGTATTGATTCATCGAAAAAGTATAAGCAATGAATGCCATTTTTATCCCATTTTTTTCAATGATTGGAAAATTAGCTCTTTCTTTTGGCGAACGAGCGGTACCTGTAAAAGCGATTTTTTTATCTTCTAAATATTCAATCGTCTTAAAAATGCCTTGTTCACCCATATCGAGCGAATGGTTATTCGCCGTTGACAAAATGTCAAAACCTCTGTCTCCTGCACCTTGTCGCCCTATAGTCGCCTGCTGTCTATCGTCTGTTGCCTGAAACAACTCAAACATCTCTTCATCCGCATTAAAATTCATATTTGACAGCATGACTTCGGGAACAAGCGAGGCGGGTTTGGACACGTCCAAAGGCGTTTCTAAATTGGCAAATGTCAAGTCAGAACTAAAAAAATCGTCGGCAATATCGTCCCATAAATGCGGACAAAAGCGTTTTTGAATCCATTCATAAGGCATCAAATCACCTGCGGCTGTCAGCGTTACTTCGTTTGCAATATTGTCTTTTGCTTGAAAAATAGGCGGATTTTGTTCAAAAAAGTCTTCAACGGCTGCTTTTTCGTCACTTTCGAGTGTTGGACGAAAATAATATTTATAGGCAAAAAAAAGCAAATCACTTTTGGTAAAAAGGCGTGGATCTTCATGAAAATACTGAGGGGGTCGTTGAAATTTTTTGCCGCGCCAAAAATGTACGCCACGCAGCAAACCACGCAAAGCCGCAACTAAACTTTTGCCTTGCCGTGTATAGGCTGTAATGGGTGGGATTTCAGGAAGCATATATTCAACGGGTTTATTTTGATGAAAATACTGAGGGGGTGTTGAAAAAAGTTATTTTAAGTATTAACTTTGGCTAAAATTTTAAGTTATGGATAAGATAAAAAAAATAAGAAAAAATAAAATTGTTTCAATCAATCCGAATAGTCCTGTTGCCCAAGGATTGTTGAAAATGGCAATTCATAAACGTTTGCGTTATCAATTCAGACGCGGCGAAATTACTTTAGTCGAACTTAATCAACAGCTTAAAGAAAGAGGTATTCCTCGATACTATGACAACGCCGCAGCCGTATAATTACATCATTAGAAACAATGAATATGTATTTGTAACAGACTATGGAATCCAGTACAGTATCGAAATTGAGGATGGTTCTTCTTATTTCCTTTCATTTAAACCTTATTTGTCTGTTTATGAATTAAGTATTGACATTGCTAATGTCGAGCAAGTCATCTTTGCTCCTTACGATAGACGGGTAGAACATACCATTTTAGCTATTCTCAAAACCTTCTTTCAAGACCATTCTAATAGTATTATCTACGTTTGTGATAGTATTGACAGGAGACACCATGCCCGAAACCATAAATTTGATTCGTGGTTTCAACGAAATAATGACGGAATGCTCGAAAAATATGATGTGGAATTTAGTACAGAAGATATGGAAATACTCGCCTCTCTAATTGTTCACGTCAATAACCCTTTTAAAGAAGAATTGGTACAACTTTTCTTAGCACAACCGAATGAATATGATAAAGATAGAGACTAAAATTATGCTTTACAGACAACTTTCAAACATCCTTATCCCTTTGCCAATATTTTTGCTCTTCCACTTCTTCCAAAATTTTAACGTAATTATCGTAGCGCGAGTCGCTCACTTCGCCTATTTCTAAGGCAGCTTTTACGGCGCAACTGGGTTCGTTGCGGTGCGTACATGAGCCGCCGAATTTGCACTGGTCAGACAAAACGAAAAACTCCCGAAAATTGTGCATCACATCCATCGGTTGTAAGTTATTGAAAGACAATGTTTTAATGCCAGGTGTGTCTATTAGGTAGCCGCCAAAATCGAGCGGGTGCATTTCTGCAAAGGTCGTTGTATGCTGTCCTTTACCTGAATAATCGGAAATATCACCCGTTAATAATTTCATACGCGGCTGAATGGCATTGACCGCGGAGGACTTGCCAACACCCGATTGACCACCGACAAGCGAAGTTTTATCCTTCAAAATATCCGTTAAAGCAGCCATCCCCACCCCCTCAGTAGCAGAGGTAGAAAGTACCGTATAACCGATTTTTTCATAGACATTTTTCAATTCTTCAAAATATGCCCAATCGTCTTCATCGTATAAATCACTTTTGTTGAAAACCAAAACCGTTGGCACGTCTTGCGGTTCGTTCATCAACAAAAAACGGTCAATAAAGCCTACTTTTACGGTCGGTTCAACCATACTCGTAAACAAAATAGTTTGGTCTATATTTGATGCTAACAGATGTACTTCGTGTTTTCGGTGAGACGATTGCCGCGCGACATAATTCCGACGGGGTAATATTTTTTTAATCATACCCTTGTTTTCGTCTTCTAATGTAAATTCAACTTCATCGCCCACAGCTACAGGATTGGTCAAAACCATATTGTTTAACCTAAATTTTCCGAGCATACGACAGACCACAACCACGTTTGGGTCGTCAGCAAGGCGTACATGGTACCAACTGCCTGTTGATTTTATGACTATTCCTTTGTTCAAAATGATGATTTTTATTAACTAACACGAATTTTACGAATTTTACGAATTTTAAAAAAAGCTAATCGTGTAATTCGTGTAATTCGTGTAATTCGTGTAATTCGTGTAATTCGTGTAATTCGTGTAATTCGTGTAATTCGTGTAATTCGTGTAATTCGTGTTGAAAAAAAAGCAAAGTTAACAAATTTAGAAAAGAAGCACCCCCTCAGTATTAAGCGTTCAATTTCAGTATTTCACTCGTCCGCTCCCTCGTTTTTCGACACAAATCCACATCATGTGCTAAGGATTGCCCATAAGAAGGTATAAATTTTGTCAACTTCTTCTCCCATTTTGTTGATGCCATGGGTTCGGGAAAGCATTTTTTCAAGACATCCAACATAATCGAAACAGATGTAGAAGCACCAGGCGATGCGCCCAACAAGGTTGCCAAAGAACCATCTTGCGCATAGACGACCTCGGTACCGAACTCCAAAATACCGCCTTCTTTTGCATCTTTTTTGACGACTTGAACCCGCTGCCCTGCTTGTTGTAGCGTCCAATCTTCTATTTCAGCGTTTGGAAAATACTCTAACAACGCTTCAAAACGCTCTTCGGGTGAGTGCATCACTTGTTCAACGAGGTATTTTGTCAAAGGAATATTGTGAATACCTGCCGAAACCAATGAGAGAATATTGTCCCATTTAATCGAAAAAGGTAAATCGAAATATGAACCATGCTTCAAAAATTTAGTAGAAAATCCCGCAAATGGACCAAATAACAAGGTTTTTTGTCCATCAATCATTCGAGAATCAAGATGCGGCACAGACATGGGCGGCGAACCGACTTTGGCTTTACCATAGACTTTGGCGTTGTGTTGGGCAATAATGTCGGGTTTGTTACAGACCAACCATTGACCGCTAATGGGGAAACCGCCGTAGCCATGCCCTTCGGGAATGTCCGATTTTTCGAGCAAGGACAAAGAGCCACCACCCGCGCCGATGAAAACAAATTTTGTGGTATAATAAGACAAATGACCCGTCTCCAAATTTTTAACCGTTAACTCCCAAAGACCATCAAAGCGACGATTAATGTCTTCAACTTCATGGTGTAAATGGACATTAGTGGTTTCGCTGCGTTCGAGATATTGCAATAGAGTGCGAGACAAAGTGCCAAAATTAACATCCGTGCCTAAGTCCATACGTGTGCCAGCAACGGGTTCAGATTTGTCGCGTCCGTTCATCACTAAGGGCATCCACTCGTTTAATACTGAGGGGTCGGTTGCGTATTGCATATCGCTAAACAAGGCGTTCAGGCGCATCGTCGCGTAACGTTTCAGAAGAAAATCAGTCTCTTCTTTACCCCAAACAAAGCTGATATGTGGTATTTGTCGAATAATGTCTTTAGGATTTTCGATAATGCCTTGCGTGACCAAAGTTGCCCAAAACTGCTTGGAAACCTCAAAAGACTCGGCAATTTTTACGGCTTTATTGATATTAATGCCACCGTCAGACGTTTCAGGCGTATAATTTAATTCGCAAAAAGCGGAATGCCCCGTCCCCGCATTGTTCCATGCTTCCGACGATTCCATCGCCACTCTGTCCATGCGTTCAAAGATGCGCATCGACCAATCAGGCTCTAATTTTTTGAAAAAAGTGCCTAATGTTGCGCTCATAATACCCGTTCCGATGAGGATAACATCGCTGTAATAGTCTTTTTCGTTGTCATTCATAATGTCAATGCAATTTAAAAGTGAAACAAAGGTAGTAAAAGGTAGTTTTCAAAAAGATTTAATATATACTTAATGGATAATGGATAGCGGAAAATGGATAATCTAAAACAGGGGTAATGTGTCAATGAAACGTTCTAAATTAGACAAACCATTTTCAATTGATTATACACATCATAAGGTGAATACATAACAAAGAGTATAACAAAAAGCATATAAATTAAAATGCTATTTTTACGGCATCGTTAAATGTTGTCTATTACCATTTAAATATTCTTATTTATGTCTTTTAACAAAAACACTTGTCGCCATTTTTTTCTATGGGTAATGTGTAACGCTTTGTTTTTTCCCTGCCTTCAAGCCCAACACAGTGACTTGGCAGATATTGATGACCCGAATAGTGCTATTAAAATCATTGAATTTACGGGTTTTTATAGTAAAATCAAGCAAAAAGTCATTTTGTCATGGCAAACTAAGAATGAAAACGGCGGTAAAAACTTTTTAATCGAAAGACATAGAACGACGGAAGACTATTGGGATATGCTGGGTTATTTATCCACTAAAGGCACAGCATCACTCTATAGTTTTGTAGATGCTTCACCCTTGCCCCGTACCCAATATCGTTTGCGGACAATTGATGCCCTCGGAAAATCCACTTTGTCACTTCCTATTACGGTATCGAAAGATGATGGGAGCAAATTGATATTATATCCTAAAATTGTCAAGGATAGTATTATAAATATTATAGGTGTTGAAATTTTAGATCATACCAAAGAAGTGACTTTAGAAAATCAACAAGAAGGAACTTTCAAGGTTTTTAATTTTATGGGTCAAGAAGTAATACGAGGAAAAACAAAGGAACGATTAGATATTTCTTATTTACCCATAGGTATTTATCTCATCAAAATAGGTAGAAACGAAGCCCATTTTTTAAGGCATTAGCCATTTGAATAAAAAATAAACAAAAGGGGAACGTAATGTTCCCTTTTTTTTTCAACTTTACTCAACATTCAAGCACGCATCAAAACGAATCATTAACTAAACAATATAAAATAAAAATGAATAGTAAACTTATTTTATGGTCTATCACTGTTGGACTCGGGGGATTTCTTTTCGGTTTGGACACAGCCGTTATCTCGGGCGCAGTGGGCGACATTGAAAAAGTGTGGCATTTAGACAAACTTAGTCTGGGGTTTACGGTTGCCACGGCATTGTACGGAACCATCTTCGGCGCAGCTTTTGGCGGCATTCCTGCCGATTATTTTGGACGTAAAAAGACCTTGTTGTGGATTGGTATCCTCTTTTTTGTCTCTGCATTGGGGGCAGCCTTAGCCAAAGATGTTAACTCTTTTATGATTTTTCGATTCATTGGCGGATTGAGTATCGGTGCCTCATCTGTCGTTGCACCTGTGTATATTTCAGAAATTGCCCCCCCTCAGTATCGCGGACGTATGGGCATCTCTTTTCAGTTCAATATCGTTTTTGGTATCCTCATCGCCTATGTGTCCAACTATTTTTTCGACGGTTTCAGTGGCGACGACGATTGGCGTTGGATGTTGGGCGTCGTGGCATTTCCGTCCTTAATATTTTCCGTCATGGTGCTTTTTACACCTGAAAGTCCGCGTTGGTTGATTACTAAAAAGGGGGATGAAGCAGGTGCGCGCAAGGTGCTGGCTATCACAGAACCCGATGTGGACAAAGCGGTTGAAGAAATAAAAGCTTCATTGGCAGGTGATTTACGTAATAACAATGGTGTACAAGAGTCTTTTTTCTCTAAAAAGTTCTCAACGCCCATACTTTTAGCGTTTCTATTTGCCTTTTTCAATCAATTGTCGGGCATTAATGCCATTATTTACTTCGCGCCCGATATTTTTAAGATGACAGGATTGGGTCAATCAAGTGCTTTGCTTTCTACAGCAGGTATTGGTGTGGTCAATCTTGTTTTTACTATTGTAGGTTGGTATTTGATAGACCGCACGGGTCGCAAAACGTTGATGTATATTGGTTCTGTGGGTTATATCGTCTCGTTAGCATTGGTCGCTTTTGCGTTTTATACGGGCGTACATACATTCACGACGTACTATATTTTCATGTTCATTGCTTCTCATGCGATTGGACAAGGGGCAGTAATTTGGGTCTTTATTTCAGAGATATTCCCGAACAGCATTCGTGCCTCTGGTATGGCTTGGGGCAGTTTGACGCATTGGGTTTTTGCGGCAATTATTGCGAGCACATTCCCCTATTTCGCAACAACTTTTGGTGGCACACCGATATTTGCTTTTTTTAGTTTTATGATGGTATTGCAACTCCTCTACGTCTGGTTTATGATGCCAGAAACGAAAGGTGTTTCGTTGGAAGATTTGCAAAAACGATTGATTAAATAATACTGCGTTGTTCATAAAAGCGGCATTGTATACTAAACATGTGTGCAATGCCGCTGTGTTATTTATGCGCTTTTTAATGTGAATATTGTATAACTCGAAAAATCATACCCCCTCAGTATTTAACTGACAATCAATATGTTGTATATTTTTAAAATCATCTAAATCCTTATTTTTATGAAACAATTTTTATTGCTCTTTTCCCTATTTATAGCAGCCCATTCTTTTGCACAGACGACCAAACGCCCCATTGACCCACGGGATGTCTATCGCTTGACATCCGTCTCTGATCCGAAAGTATCACCTGATGGCAATTGGGTTTCCTATGCATTATCAAGCGTGGATTCGGCTAAAAACAAGCGCAATTCAGACGTGTGGATGATGAGTTGGGACGGTCAGCAATCGGTGCAACTCACCAACAGTCCCGATGGCGAATCTCAAGCCCGTTGGAGTCCTGATGGCAAATATCTATCTTTCGTTTCCTCGCGCAACGGTGCGACCAATAGTCAAATTTGGCTTATGGATAGAAGAGGCGGTGAAGGGAAACAGTTGACAAATCTAAAAGCTGATTTGAAAGACTATGCTTGGTCACCGGACGGAAAACACATCGTTTTAGCCATAAAAACGCCTGAAAGTACCGATACTTCTAAAAATAAGTTGCCCAAACCTTTGGTCATGGATCGGTTTCATTTCAAACAAGATGTTGAAGGATATTTGGAGGAATTTCCAACCCATTTGTACCTATTTGATGTATCAACTAAAAAAATAGATACGTTGACACAAGGCAAATATGACGAAACATCGCCTGTTTGGTCCCCTAATGGTGAACAAATTGCCTTTGTCAGTAACCGAACGGCTGAACCAGACAAAAATCAGAACACCGATATATGGATTATTGATGCTAAAAAGAATGCGCCTATGACCCAAGTTACGACTTGGGAAGGTTCAGACAATGCGCCTGTGTGGCGTCCTGATGGTCAGCAATTGGGGTATTTGCGTTCGAGTTCACCGCAATATGATATGTATGGGCATTCAATTCTTTGTGTTGTTGCCAAAGAAGGCGGCGTACCGACTGAACTATCAACGGCTATTGACCGTCCTGTCAGTAACCCCCGTTGGACGAAAGATGGTCAATCCATCGGTGTTTTAGTCACTGATGACCGCCAACGTTATGTGGCTACTTTTTCTACAAAAACTAAGCAAATGACTAAAATTGTGGGTGGCAATCGCAGTTTCAATGCGCTCGAAAGCCATCCGAACGGCTCGTGGGTCTCTTTGATGAGTGAACCGCAGATGCCCGCAGAATTATTTGCGATTGAAAATGGGGCATCGCGTCGCTTAACCAAACATCAAGAAGACTTTTTAGCCCCTTTAGAACTTGCTAAAGTGGAAGGTTTTACCTCAAAAAGTAAAGATGGGATAGAAGTCTCTAACTTTCTGTTCAAACCTTCAAATGCAGCCGCTAATAAAAAACTGCCTACGATATTTTTCATTCATGGTGGACCAACGGCACAAGATGAATGGGGCTTCGACTTGAGCCGTCAGATATTGGCACAAGCGGGTTTTGCCGTGGCTGCTGTCAATTATCGCGGCAGCAATGGTCGTGGTATTGCGTATAGCAAGGCTATTTCAGGCGATTGGGGCAACAAAGAAGTGTTGGATATATTGGGTGCAGCCGATTATCTCGTTCAAACAGGCGTAGCCGACCCTGATAAATTGGGCATCGGTGGCTGGAGTTATGGCGGCATTTTGACCAATTATACGATTGCTTCCGACACCCGATTCAAAGCCGCTGCTAGTGGGGCGGGCGTGTCGCTTGTCATGTCCATGTATGGTGTCGATCAATACATTTTGCAATATGAAAATGAATTGGGTGTGCCTTGGAAAAACCTTGACAAATACCTCAAATTGTCCTATCCGTTCCTACAAATAGAACGCATCAAAACGCCGACTTTATTTATGGTTGGTGAAAAGGATTTCAACGTGCCAGCCGTCGGCACCGAGCAAATGTATCAAGGCTTACGCTCGATTGGTGTACCCACACAATTGATTGTGTATCCAGGACAGTTTCATGGTTTGACTTTGCCCAATTTTCAAAAAGACCGTTTTGAAAGATATATTCGTTGGTTCGATAAGTACTTGAAATAGAAGGTTTTATCGTTAAAAGAGACCCCCCTCAGTATAAAAAGCAAAATGAGGTTGTCTCAAATGGTGCAAGTGATTTTTAAAATTTCCCAAATCTGCGTTGAAGGATATTAAAATTTGGGAAATTTTGTACATGCGAGCGTTGATTAGTTATGTTTGCGTCTCATAAGTATCGGATATTTTTAAAATTAATGCTGTCAACTTAGTATATTAATGTTGTTATTAACCGCATAGATAAATAGGAGTTTTCACATAGAAAACATAGCTTTTGAGTAAAAAAGCTATAAAAACTATGCTTTCTATGTGAAAACTCCTATGTTCCTATGTGCTAAGAAAACATTGTTCTTCCGCTAAATTGACAATATTAATTTTTAAAATATCCGATAGTTGTTTTAACGAATTTTCGACCCCCTCAGTAAATTACCCTCTCGACAATACATTCAAAAGTGTTTCTGTCACATTGTCCAAAACCTCAAAAGCCGTCTCCGCCATTTTATTCCCTTTTAAGTCCAATAATGGGTTTATCTCTACAAATTCAATACACACTACTTTATCAGATTGTATGAAGCGATTGATGAGCGACTTGATTTCGTCGGGGTCAAAGCCTTTCGGAACAGGCGTACCTGTGCCGTAAGAAATTATATCGCAGTCCATACTGTCCACATCGAAAGATATATAAATCATATCGCAATCATAAAGACTTGCTAAAGATTCATCTACGCACGTTTCCAAGCCACGATAACGAATTTCGGCAACCATATAATTGCGCATATCGAGTTTAGCCATCTGCCTATCTTCGGGTTCTTCAGTATCACGTACCCCGAAATAGATGACGTTTTTGGGCTTCACCTTTGCCCCTTTTACGCCTAAATTTTTCATGGCATTCCAAAACTTTTCGGTCGCACGCCCCACTTCATTGATGGCACAATCCATATTGTCGTCAGCAATAGCCGCTGCAACGGGCATGCCATGCACGTTACCAGAAGGCGAAGTATAAGGCGAATGAAGGTCGGCATGCGCATCTATCCACACAACGCCCAATGTTTTATCAGGAAAAGCCGCTTTTACACCACTCATTGTACCCAAAGCCGAAGAATGGTCGCCAGACAAGACAATGGGAAAGGCATGAGCATCTAAACTTTTTTTCACAGATTTACTGACGCGTGCACATTGCTCTGACACATCTTCAATCCGTTTGGCAAACGAATTACGCACCATATCATAGATGGATTCGTTGTGCGTTTTGACATCTGTGTGAGCAAATCGTGTAAAATAGTTGTTACCTTGATTGATAGCGGCAATCTCAATGGCATCTATGCCCATATCTGCGCCACGTGTGCCTGCTCCAATATCTGAGCGGTTTTTAATGAGTATAATTGATTTTGACATAAAATTGGTTTTATTTACGGGCAAATACAGCCGCAAGTTTTATACATATCCTTTTGCTTGCAATTTAAATAACTCTGCATACTTGCCGCCGTAAGCCATCAACTCTTCATGTGTGCCCATTTCAAGCCTTTGTCCATTTTCCAAAAACAAAATACGGTCAGCCATACGCACGGTTGAAAAACGGTGAGAAATCAATACGGCTGATTTGCCTTTAGTCAATTCTGCAAAGCGGATAAAAACTTCATGTTCTGCACGGGCATCAAGGGCAGCCGTCGGTTCATCGAGTATTAACAATTGCGCATCACGCATGTAGGCACGTGCGAGAGCTATTTTCTGCCATTGTCCGCCTGATAAATCTACGCCACCTGTGAAGCGACGCCCCAACATTTGTTTATATTTTTCGGGTAAAGGATCAATAACAGTATCTGCCAAACTTTTTTGTGCAGAATCTATGATTTGAGGTTGGTTCTCAATCGAACTGATATTGCCGATAGCAATATTTTCAGAAGCCGTCATCGCAAAACGAATATAGTCTTGAAAAATAACACCGACAGCCTCGCGCAATTCCTGTGGATTATACTCGCGTAGGTCTCGTCCGTCGAGTCGAATGACCCCCTCAGTAGGTTCGTATAAACGCGCCAATAATTTCACAATCGTTGTCTTTCCTGCCCCATTTTCGCCGACAAGTGCGAGTTTTTCACCTACTTTTAATTCAAAACTAAGGTTTTTCACCGCATATTTATCTGAATTTAAATACTTAAAACTCACATTATCGAATGTAAAACCTTCACGAATCGGGTTAGGTACAGGTAAACCACCGCTTGTTTTCATCAAGGGCGTAATATTCAGAAAATCGAAGTAGTCTTGCAAATACAAAGCCGATTCAGCGATGCGACTGAAGCGCAACATAATGCTTTGCAACATATTACGCATACGCTCAAATGACCCTGCGAGGAAAGTCATCGTGCCCAATGAAATAATACCGCCTACCGTTTGCAAAATGATGAATATGTATGCACCATAATAACTCATTGTTCCGACGATAGACAAAGCCGTACCCGTCATCGCTCGACGAACAGCTATTATTTTATTAGCCTCAAAATAACGGTCAGAAATGGTTTTGAAACGCGTCGCCAGAAACTCGGCTAAACCGAACATTTTTATCTCTTTAGCCGTCTCATCTGAAGCACCGATATAGCGCAAATAGTCTAATTCACGCCGTTCGGGCGTCCAGCTAAGTGTTAGAGAATAGACTTTTTGATTGAAATAAATCTCTCCAAAAAGAGTGGGAATAACCGCTAAAACTAAAATAAGTATCAACCATGGATTAAAAAACAAGAGACCGGCACCGAGAAACAGAATCGTAATAATGTCTTGCAATTGTTCAAAAACTTGCGTCATCAGCACGGTTCTACCTGTCGTTTGGCGGCGCGCGCGTTCGAGTTTGTCATAAAATTGCGGGTCTTCAAATTGATATAAATCGAGCGTAGCGGCATGACGAATAATTTCCATAGACGATTGGTTGGAAAACAAATCGCCTAAAAGAATTTCTGTCAACGAAATACCCCGCCCGATGATTTCAGAAAAGGCAACCACACCGAATTCTAAGACAATTAAAGTCAATAACCATGACCCCTCAGTAACAAATGCTTTAAATGATATATCTGTAATGACATGACTTTGTGAGAGCCTGACGACTTCATCAACGATATTTTTAGCAATAAAAAGAGTTATCAAAGGCAATGAAGAGCGTATGAGCCGTAAAATCAAATTCGTCAGCATCAACCACCGATTGGTGCGCCAAATCAAGCGAAACAGTGCGGGAATATGTTTTAAAGCAGCAAATTGGTCTTTAAAACTACTTTCTTTATTTTGAGCCATTGGAGCGTTAGGTCTTAATTCAGGAATTTTTTTCACTGAAACAGCGTGTTATTTTTAAACAATGATATTTACACACAAGAAAAGAAACCTAACGGGGGTTTGTTCACCTATCTGACTTTTTTTTATAAAAATAACCATTGCAACGACTGACCAATATGTGTATTTAGGATAATGGTGAAGGCTCTTTGACAATTTTAGGGGTCAATATACTGAGGGGGTATCGGATACGTGTTTTCAAAAAAAAGGCTTCGACAATGCGAAGCCTTAGTATTGGGTTTTTTGAGCATTAAAACCACATCAACTCAATTGTTTTTGAAAGTCCGCATGGTTCCATTCGATGTGAATACGGTCAATTTTTCCCGCAGGATTGTGGTGAAAAATAAAGATATGGTCACTATCAAATTCTTTTTCTTTACACACGATACCCGCAAAATCTTTCGCTTGTTTACCACGAATTGTTACTTGACAACGGACTTGCCCGTCGGGTTCAAGGGCAGCAGAATCAACAGTGTTACAAAGGTTTGGAAAACAGTCTATTAGCATAGACCATAAGCCTCTACCCAATTCACCAATTTTGCCGCGACCGTCTTCTCCGAGTGGTTTGAACCACACTACTCCATTGAGGTCGCAAAAATCCATCATGCGGTCAAGGTCTTGTTCTTCGTAGGCGAACATAAAAGCGATGGCGGTGCTTTTTAAGTCGAGTTGCGCGATTTTTTCTATCGTATTCATCTTGATTTAGTTTTATAAATTATTGAAAATCATTGTTTTTATTAAAAATACTGTCATGCTTTCAGCTTGATGAAGCCAAAGGCATCAAGGGGGTCGTTAGGGTTTTATATCTTCAAAAGAAACCAAATTTTTATAATCCCAAAAAGCAGCAACACAGGCAATTTTCCATTGTCCATTCTGTTTCTCCATAAGGCGAATTTCGTGGCTATGATTGTATTTCTTACTGTCATTTGACTCTTGATATTGTTCCCAAGTCATATAACAAACTAAATCACCATAGAATTTGTAGGCAATATTTCGACGTTCCACACGCCGTTTTTGACCCGGAGAAGCCAGAATCCCTAAAGGATTTTCTTTAATATATTTTTCTATCCCTGCACTGACTTTATCCCAACCGACTCTAATATCAAATGTACCATCTCCATTACTCCAACCTTGATGTGTATATTTCTCTTGTACATAATTTTCTTTCCAACAGGCATAATCTCTGGCATAAAAACAATCAGTTTCATGCTGAATGGTTTGCATAATAGCATTTTTATCTGCTAATCTTCCCATATCGTTGGCTTTTGGGTAGTCTTTATGCTGTTTGACCTTCTTGATTTGCCGCAAATGCCTATCCACATGCCCCCATTGATAGATATAAACATGGTGCATATTCCGCGGATAAGGCGTTGCTGTCAGTTCAAATTGCATCCGCATATCCACTTGTGTTGTGTCTAAAAAGGCTATGGCTTGTTCGCGTCTGTTGAGAAAAAAAGCTAAAGCGTTTTTTCCTTCAATAAACCCTGTTGGTCGAGCAAAATCGGGTGCAACGTGGGGTTTATCTTCCATAATGTATGTTGTATAATAAGTGTCAGGGGTCGCTTTGGCAGCGAGTTCGGGTTGCGGTTTGTTGCGGATTCCCATACCGATTTCACGCGCCCAAGCAATTTCCCATAGTGCCAAATGCTCAACAACTTGGGCGATTGACCACCTATCGGGCGATTCTTGAAACGACCATTGTGCGGACGTAAGGTTTTCTGTTTCTTTTGTAAGTTCATCGCGGGTACGGCGCATATTTTCAACCAAATATTTTCTATCCGCCTCTGTCCATAGACGTTTGGTTTCTTGCGCTTGTAAATAACTGCTGAAAAGGATAAAAAATAGCGGCAAAAAGTAGGAGATTACGGTATTGTTTCTGTTTTGTCTTTTCATTTCAAATTGATTTTTATGTGAATGATGAGACAAAGGTGAGGTCTTACCAACTCTGGGCATTGTAAAAATGCGACATTATGCGCTCTGCTTCAAAAAATGTGTTAACTCAACATTATTTTGAATATAATTTGTGGGTGTACGACCTAAAAACGCTGTAAAATCTTTGATAAAATGCGCTTGGTCGTAGTAACCACAATCGTACAAGAGCGATTGCCAATCAACGTTCCGCTTACCTGACATCAACGAACAGAGGTAGCCCATGCGCCGAACACGCGCATAATATTTTGGGCTCAAACCGACTTTTTGAAAAAATTTGCGCTCAAATTGCCGCCGACACATAAACAAATCGGTCATCAAATCACTCACATTGATGATGCCTTTGCTGTCAACGATGCGGTTGGCTGCAAAGTCCACGTTGTCAAAACGATATTCGTTTTGCAAGAATCTGAAATTAATAAATTGGATTACAAGGGCAATACGCTCTTGGTATGTCGTTGATTCAGCAATTTTTTCGGTCAACTCTCCAATGTCTGCCCCCCTCAGTATATCTGCCAAATTGAGCCGTTCATTGGTCAATTCTGCTACGGGTAAATTGAAAAGCGTTCCCAAACCCGCAGGGCGAAAAACAATGCCGACCATACCGATTGTGCCCAATAATGATAAAGCATAATTGCTCGTAGATTGTCCTGTTAGAAAGGCTTGTGGCACAAGTAATGGATTGCCTGTTTTGAGACTTTGGACGCGATAGGGCTCACCATAATTGAACACCATAGACCCAAAGCCAGATGGTGGTGATTCAACCCTCAGAGGCTGTTGGAGGGAACATTCCCAAATAAAAAAGCACTCGATATAGGGCTTTAAATGAAGTGGTGGTTGAATTTTTTTGTAATACATTGGGTTTTATGTTGTTTTTTTAAAGCTGATATAGATGTGTAAAAACGAATCAAATATACATGAATCATTTCGATTGTTGGGTAGAAAGAATCCTTTGGGCGAAAATATATTGGTCTTATTTTCTTTTCGTAAAACTTAATTCTTATTTTTATTTACTTTGCAAAACAAATCATCAATTATTACACAATTTTTTAACTTATAAAAATAAATAGTCAAAATGACAAAAATTAAACTAACCAGACGGGATTTTGTAAAAAACACCACTTTACTGACGGGGGGCTTGATGGCTGCGCCGTTGTTAGGTAATCAACGCTTTTTCCCCGCAGGAAAAGATGAAATTAAAATTGCGCTGATTGGCTGCGGTGGACGCGGTAGAGGCGCTATCGTTCAAGCATTGAGCGTCAAAGAAAACACAAAATTAGTTGCCATTGCCGATGCTTTCCGTGACCAATTGGACGACTGTTTGAGCACAATTTCGAAAAAAGAACAAGGCGTTAGCAGCCGCATTGATGTACCTGAAAGCCACAAATTCGTGGGGTTTGATGCTTATAAAAAAGCGATGGCACTCGCTGATGTGGTCATTTTGACAACTCCGCCGGGCTTCCGTCCCATTCATTTTGAAGAAGCGGTGCGCCAAGGCAAGCAGATTTTTATGGAAAAACCCGTCGCAACCGACCCTGCGGGCATCAAACGTGTGCTCGATGCCGCTGAAATTGCAAAATCTAAAAAACTCAATGTCGTTGTTGGCTTGCAACGGCATTATCAATCGCTCTATCGCGAAATGATGAACCGTGTGCATGATGGTAAAATTGGCGACATCGTAGCCGCACAAGCTTATTGGAACAATGATGGTGTTTGGGTGCATCCACGCAAGGAAGGGCAAACAGAAATGGAATATCAAATGCGTAATTGGTACTATTTCAACTGGTTATGTGGCGACCATATTACTGAACAACACATTCATAATCTTGACGTGGTGAATTGGGCGAAAAAAGGCTACCCTGTCAAAGCGCAAGGCATGGGTGGGCGTGAAGTCCGAAAAGGTAAAGACTACGGTGAGATTTTCGACCACCATTTTGTCGAGTTTACGTATGCCGATGGTACCATTTTGAACAGCCAATGCCGCCACCAAAAAGGTACTATGTCAAGGGTTGACGAAGTGTTAGTTGGCACAAAAGGTTCTGTTGGTTTTAATGCAAAAACCATGAAAAAATCTAACGGTTCTGTTATTTATCAACACGATGACAAAAATGATAGAGACCCTTATCAGACCGAACACGACGAATTGTTTGCAGCGATTGCCAAAGGCGAATACAAATTTGCAGACGCTGATAATGGCGCAAAAAGTACCATGACGAGTATTTTAGGGCGTATGGCAACGTATTCTGGACAAATGATTGAGTGGGATAAAGCGATAAATTCAGGCATCAGTATCATGCCAACCGAGTTTGATTGGAATGCTAAAATGCCGCTTATGCCCGATGCCGAGGGTATGTATGCCGCCGCTATACCGGGCAAAACAAAATATTTCATCTAAAAATTAAGCAAATTTCTATGGAACGCAGACATTTTTTGAAAAATAGCATTCTTGCCGCCGGTGCCACAAGCCTTTTTAATGGGACTATGGAGGCTGAAAATACGGTTTTGTCAACCGCTAAAAACACCTTTAAACTCAAATATGCGCCCCATTTTGGCATGTTTGAAAATAACGCAGGTAAAGACCCGATTGACCAACTCAAATTCATGGCTGACCAAGGTTTTATGGCACTGGAAGACAATGGTATGATGGGTCGAACGCCTGAATTGCAGTCCAAAATTGGTGAAACGATGGCAAAATTAGGTATGACAATGGGTGTTTTTGTCGTTGGATTCGACAACTGGCCCCCTAAAAGTACTTTGACAACGGGTGATAAAGAATGGCGCAATAAATTTCTAACAAAATGCCGCGAAGCAGTAGATGTTGCAAAACGCGTGAACGCTAAATGGATGACAGTCGTGCCTGGCAACTTTGAACGGACGCTACCGATGGGCATCCAAACGGCTCACGTCATTGAGTCTTTGCGTCAAGCAACGACCATTTTTGAACCACACGGTTTGGTGATGGTTTTGGAATCGTTGAGCGACAATCCTGATTTGTTCCTAAGGCATACTGACCAAGCATTTATGATTTGCAAAGCCGTCAACAGTCCTTCGTGCAAATTTTTGTTCGATATGTACCACATGCAGCGCAATGAAGGGAATATCATTAAAAATATTGACCACGTCTGGGACGAAACAGCCTATTTTCAAATCGGTGACAATCCGGGACGCAATGAACCGACATCGGGCGAAATGAACTATAAAAATATTTTTCGTCATATCCATAAAAAAGCAAAAGCAAGTGGGCAGGAGTTTGTTTTTGGCATGGAACATGGCAACGCTATGAAAGGTAAGGAAGGCGAAACGGCTTTGATAAAGGCTTATGTCGAGTCTGATAATTTTGAAATTTGATTAAAAGCACCCCCTCAGTATTTTGTAAGATTGATTAAATTGTAAGTTGGAAAATATGCGCAAAAATAGATAAATCAATGCATTTATACTGAGGGGGTTAAGAATATCCTCATCCACAATTTTTAATAAAAAACATTGCAATGACTCTAATATACCGTAATTTTGCAAAAATTGCGATAAAAAACTGATATGACAGCAAAAATAGCACATAAAAACGAACTTGGATACGGGATATATACAAGTACGGATATAGCAAAACTGCTTGGCATACCGCGCAGAAAAGTCGCTTATTATTTGAAAAATTATTGGGATGATAGATTAGGGAAAGATCTTTTTAATGATACCTATTCTTGGAAGACTCAAAATAACGCCGTAAAAGCTGTTAACTTTTATGTTTTGATTGAATTGTACGTATGTTTTCAACTACAAGAATTAGGCGTTAAGCCCCAACGATTGCTGGAATCTCGAAAAATTATAGCTCAGGAAACTAATACCTCATACCCGTTTGCCACATCAAAAGTTTTAAGTGACGGACGTAAAATTTGGTATAGATTTAAAGATGTTATCATCAACGCAGATGGCACACGTCAAACCAATTTTGAAAAAATTATTAACGACTATGTCAAGAAGATAGATTTCGACGACTATGAGCAAGCAACGAAATTTTATCCAAACGGACGTGATAGCAGCGTTGTTATCAATCCTCACCATCAATTTGGACAACCGATTATAGAAGGAACGAATATCAATGCTGAGATGCTTTTTTCCATGTATAAAAGTGGTGAACCTATTGAATTTATAACCAATTTATATGATTTGGACGCTAAAGCTGTCGAAGATGCTATACAGTTCTACCAAAAAGCGGCATAAACCTGCATGAGAATAAAAATATACCTTGACGAAAACTTGTCAAAATACATAGCGGAAGCCTTGAATCTCATGAATCAAGGTTATTTTCCGAATATTGAAGTTCACTCTACAATTGAGATTTTCGGGCGCGGTGTTTCTGATGAAATTCTTATTCCAAAAATTGGTACTGAGGGGTCTATCCTTATAACAAAGGATTTCAATATAAAAAAAACACAACTCCAATTTGATTTATGTAAACAGTACGATTTGGGTATTTTTTTTCTCACTTTACCTAAAAATCAAGATAAGCACTGGGAGATGGTCAAAGTTCTAATTCTTAATTGGGAAGAAATTATACAAAAAATAGGTCGAGATAAACACCCTTTTGCTTATCGCATAAGAGTAAAAGGGAAGATGGAAAAAATCTGACATAATGAATATTTCTACCCTACAATCTTGGTTTTCAATAAAATATAAAGTTTATCAATCAATGAAATTTGCAACAAAAGTGATTCACGCAGGTATAGAACCTGACCCTTCAACAGGTGCGATTATGACGCCGATTTATCAAACTTCAACTTACGTTCAAGCCGCGCCGGGCGACCACAAAGGTTACGAATATGCCCGTACGCAAAATCCAACGCGGTCGGTTTTAGAAAAAAACTTAGCTGCCCTTGAAAATGGGACGGATGCTATTTGTTTTGCATCAGGATTAGCCGCAATGGATGCTGTCATTAAATTGCTACAATCAGGCGACGAAATATTGAGTTGTGACGATTTATACGGCGGTTCTTACCGTCAAATCATAAGGGTTTATGGCAAATTTGGCATAACAGGCAAGTTTGTGGATATGTCAAATCCTGAAACTTTTGCGACGCATATTTCTGAAAAAACAAAACTCATTTGGATTGAAACGCCGACAAATCCGAT
>JAYTUQ010000074.1:0-34024 GCA_043744455.1 Saprospiraceae bacterium
AGTTCAGGTATAGTAGACGGAAATGGAATAGGTTTTTTATTTTTTTTTGCAAAAAAAAATAAAAAACCTATTCCATTTCCGTCTACTATACCTGAACTCAACCGATTATACTGAGGGGGTGTTTGAACCTCGAAATATTTTAATCATGGACGACCACGCCCCTTTTACTAAAATTCAAAACATCATCTGTTACGATGGCAGGGCGATAATCTTTTTCTTTTAAATACAAATGAACGCGTTTAAAATGCACCCCCTCAGTATGACGAAGGAAAAAGCCCCATGCAGGTAGTTCGCCAAACATTGAAAACTCGGGATATTCTTTAGGATGTTCGGGAATACGGTCTAAAGCATTTTGCGGCATATAAGCCGTGTCTTTATTGCCACCGCCGCCAAACGTGATGTTTATGTTCTTCAAATAAACATTTTGAATGCGGTGTTCTGGCAAACCGACAATGGAAGAAGGCAATAGATTTGAGACAGAATCAGCAGCAGGACCCGCCATTTCGTAGTGTGTATCAGGTTTTTCCTTTGGAATGTCCGCTTTTAGGTTTTTGATATGAATGTTTTTGATAGTCCCCACAGGACGGTTTTGATAGCGATGTCCTAAGCGAATAAACAAAGCATTGCCGGTGTTTTTAGCAACAATATTTTTGATTTTAATGTCTTCAATAAAACCACCGTCCACACATTCAATGGCGATAGCGGAACGATAAGTGTCATAAACAAAGATGTTTTTAATGCGAATGTGCTTGAAACCGCCATAAGAAGCCGTTCCAAACTTAATGGCACTGGCACTTGACCGCAAGGTACACCTTGAAATAGAGATGTTTTCACACGCTAATTTGATGGTCTGCGACTTTAAACAAATCGCATCATCGGCAGAATTGATGAAACAATCCGTCATTTTAACGTTTCTGCAATCTACTAAATCAATGCCGTCGTTGTTCCAATATGCTATACTTTCAACGCGCATCTTTTTAATCACCATACCGCTGCATTGATGATACGTTTGCACCCAACAGGCGGCATTTTTTATCGTAATGTCTTGAATGTGAATGTTTTGACAATCGGACATTTCGATGATTTGAGGTCTTTGACTTTCGTCAGGACGTGCATAAGGTTTTGTATTTTTTGGCAACAAACCTTCTGCCAACATGCGTTCTACATCTGCCGCTAAGGCTTTACCTTGTCCGTCAATGATACCTTTTCCTTCTATTCCAATATTTTTTTGACCTTTTGCTAAAATAAGGGCGTACCAATCATGCTTTTTATAGTCATCACGACGGGTGCTGCCAAGTAAAACACCCCCCTCAGTAATATGCAGTTTTACGCCCGTTTTTAACTCAATAGAACCCGTTAGGAATTGACCTTTTGGAATAATGACTTTTCCGCCACCTTTTGCAGCACAACTATCAATAGCATGTTGTATTATGTTGGTATTCAAAGTTTTACCATCAGGAATTGCCCCTAAATCTGCAATATTTATTTGTGCAGATAGGTGCGTGGAAATGATGCAGAGAAAAAGTAGTAAGCCTATTTTCATATTAAACATTTATGCTTTAATTTTGGAATTATCAATTGAATGTGGACGTAACTCATTGATTGATAACATGTGCGAAAATTTAAGAATTTTGTAAATGTGGGTTTAATTTTAATATTGACGTATTACAACACTTTCAAAAAGGAAAAAACAAAGGAATGATAAACGTTGCAGCTATCCAAATAATAATATTCAAAGGCGTTCCGACTTTCAGATAATCGTGGAATTTGTAATTGTCTGGTGCATACACTAAATGGCTTTCACATGTCAACCGTTTTATGCCATCGCCCTACAAAGCAAATTTTAGTTTTAGAAAAAATCCCTTGTCTCCTATAACCCAATTGGTTCTCCTGAGTGCGTGTTTGGTTCTCCCGAGTACGTGTTTGGTTCTCCCGAGTGCATGTTTGGTTCTCCCGAGTGCGTGTTTGGTTCTCCCGAGTGCGTATCATGCACTCTTTATAACCCAATTGGCTCTCCCGAGTGTGTGTTAGGTACTCTTTATAACCCAATCGGTTCTCCCGAGTGCGTGTTAGGTACTCTTTATAACCCAATCGGTTCTCCCGAGTGCGTGTCATGCACTCTTTATAACCCAATTGGTTCTCCCGAATGCGTGTTTAGGACAAAATAAGATGATGTGCATCAACGAATCAAGGTTATTTATACTCTTTTGAAAGTGGTTTGCCTAATCCTATGTTTGAAAATAAATACATTCGGCAAATTGAATAGGCAAATTGATTTAGGCAAACTATTGTCTATTGGGTATAAACCTTAAATAACCTTAAATGCCTTATATACCTTATACGGTTAAAAATGTAGTTTTTTTTACCATTTAAGGAATTTAAGGAATTTAAGGAATTTAAGATAACAAATAAAAATTTGAAATAAACCCTTGATTGAAATCACAGGTTTGAGACATTCAAAAAGCAGCAACTTTCTAATTAGGATTGCCTTTTTGCTTTTTATACTGAGGGGGTGCTTATTTGCTTGCTTTTTTCTACTTTTGCGAACTTTTAAGTAAAATTTTCAATAACATGAAATATATATTATTTAGCCTACTTTTTGTGTGTTCCAGTCTTTCGGGACAAATCAAATTGAAGGATTTGAATGGAAGTTGGATATGTGATAATACGAATAGTATTTATTACAAGTCAGATACTATCAAATTTTTTCAAGCACAACTCCATAACCAAAGTACTTTTAACAATAGAATGAATGATATTCTTGGTTGTAGTCGTATTGGTTGGGTGTTAAAAAGAAAAAAACTAATAATAAATATTGAAAACCTATGTGTAGAACCACCTACAACTACAAGTTTTATTCAACCTTGGAAGTTAAAAATAGTCAATAAAAATAGTAAGCATTATATTGAAATAACACATGTTACAGAATTAGCAGAAGTTTTTCATATCGTCAATTATACTAAAATGAAAATTAGTGAAAAAGAAAAGGATTTTGCAGAAGAGTTTGAAAAAACTTTAGTTTTAAAACGAATAAGATAAAATCATAAAATATTCATATTTAACGCCTTATGTCCGAACTAACAACAAAATACACGCCCGCCGACATCGAAGACAAATGGTATGCCCATTGGGAAAACAGCGGTTATTTTCACAATGAACCCGATGACCGTGAACCGTTTAGCATCGTCATTCCACCGCCCAATGTGACGGGTGTGTTGCACATGGGACACATGCTCAACAATACCATTCAAGATGCTTTGACCCGTAAAGCGCGTTTGGAAGGTAAAAATGCGATTTGGATTCCGGGTACTGACCATGCTTCTATTGCCACCGAAGCGAAGGTTGTGCGGATGTTGCGCGAACGGGGCATCAAAAAATCGGACTTGACGCGCGACGAATTTATGGCGTATGCATGGGAATGGAAGGAAAAATACGGCGGCATCATTTTGCAACAACTCCGCAAACTCGGCTCGAGTTGCGATTGGGAACGCACGGCTTTTACGATGGATAAAGGTTATTCGGAAGACGTGATTCGGACTTTTGTGGACTTGTATCGCAAAGGAAAACTTTATCGTGATTTCCGTATGGTGAATTGGGATTGTGAAGCCAAAACCGTTTTGTCGAATGAAGAAGTGATTCATGGCGAGGAGCAAGCGCAATTGTTTTACACCAAATATTTTATTGAGGGGACAGGCGACAGTGAACAGGCATCAGGCAATACTGACGACTTGCGCCTAACGCCTGACGACTTTGTAGTTATTGCAACGCAACGACCTGAAACAATTATGGCGGATACGGCGGTGGCGGTGCATCCGAAAGACCCACGTTATGCACATTTGGCGGGTAAAATGGTCATAGTTCCGCTTATCAATCGAGCCATTCCGATTATTTTTGATGAATATGTAGATATTGATTTCGGAACAGGGGCTTTGAAAGTCACGCCTGCACACGATCCAAATGACTATGAATTGGGCAAAAAGCACAACTTAGAAGTCATTGACTTACTGAATGAAGACGGTACTTTGAACGATAAATGTGGCATTGCTTCGCTCATCGGTGTTGACCGTTTTGAGGCGCGTCGCCACATGAAAAAGTTGTTGGCTGATGCAGGTAATTTAGTTGAAATAAAAGATTATAAGACCAATATTGGACGTTCCGAAAGAACAAATACGGTGGTTGAGCCACGTATGTCACTACAATGGTATGTGAACATGAAAGCCTTGGCTGAACCTGCTTTGAATGCGGTTGAGACCGATGATATTGATTTTTATCCAAAGTCGTTTAAAAACATTTATCGGCATTGGATGGATAATATCCGTGATTGGTGTATTTCACGTCAATTGTGGTGGGGGCATCGAATTCCTGCTTATTACTATGCCCCCCCCGCCCCCGAAGGGAGAGCTGCCGACGGAATACCCCTTTTGGGGGCAAGGGGGCTTGAAGTTTTTGTAGCAGAAACGGCGGAAGAGGCTTTGATTTTGGCGCAAAAACACTTTCCGAATACCCCCCTCAGTATTTCAGACTTAAAACAAGATGAAGATGTATTGGATACGTGGGCATCGTCGTGGTTATGGCCCATTTCAACATTGAATGGTTTTAAAAATTCAGAAGAATTTAATTACTATTATCCGACAAGTGTTTTAGTGACGGGTTGGGATATTATTTTCCTTTGGGTGGCACGTATGGCAATGGCGGGTTTTGAATGGAAGCAAGAACGTCCGTTTAAGGCGGTGTATTTTACGGGCATGGTGCGCGACAAACAAAGGCGCAAGATGTCGAAGTCGTTAGGGAATTCGCCCGATGCTTTGAAATTGATTGAGGACTTTGGGGCGGATGGTGTGCGTTTCGGTATGTTGGCATCGAGTCCTGCGGGCGGCGACTTGCTGTTTGATGAAAAGTTGTGCGAACAAGGGCGCAATTTCTGTAATAAACTCTGGAATGCTTTGCGTTTGATAAAAGGTTGGGAAATTACGGAAGAATCGCCTTCGGAGACGAGTAAAGTGTCTGCTGCTTGGTTTGAATCAAAAAGCAATGTTGTTTTAGGCGAAATTGAAGAGAATTTCACGCAATATCGTTTGTCAGAGGCTTTGATGAGTTTGTATAATTTCATTTGGGACGATTTCTGTTCTTGGTATTTGGAGATGATCAAACCTGAGTATGGCAAACCGATTGACCGCGCGACTTTGGAAACAACGGAACGCATTTTGAGAAAATTGATGGCGATGTTGCATCCATTTATGCCTTTTATCACAGAAGAGATTTGGCAACAATTGGATGGTAAGAATATTGAGGGGTCAGATTTATGTGTTGCGCTTTATCCAAAAGTAACCGAAGTGGATGCGGCATTGGTTGCAAAAGTGGAAGCGGCTAAGGATATTATTTCAAAAATACGTGAAGTAAGGAATTCAAAAGGTTTGAAACCGCGTGAACCGTTGGTAGTTAAGGTTCAAGGTTCAGAAACGGTTAAAAACTTGATGCATACTGAGGGGGTCAAAAATTTGATTATAAAACTCGGTGTTTTAGAAAGTTTTGACACAACGAATACAGATGTTGAGAATGCCGTTTCATTTGTGAGTGGGACAGACAAATTCTTTGTTGTTTTGAATCAAACGATTGATATTGAAGCAGAACGAGAGAAAATGACTAAGGAATTGGCGCACCAACAAGGTTTTTTGAAATCGGTCAATGCTAAATTGAGCAACGAACGTTTTGTCGCAAATGCCAAACCCGAAGTGGTAGCAGTTGAACAAAAGAAACAAGCGGATGCTTTGGCGCGGATTGCTATTTTGGAAGAGAGTTTGACGAAGTTGTAGCGTTTTGTTGCTCTTTTTAATATAAACAAAAACCGCATCAAGATACTTCTTGATGCGGTTTTTGTTTATATTAAAAAGAACAACTAAAATTTAACGAGATTGAGTAATCACAGTAGCATTGATAGCTGATGTACCTGTTTTTCCAATGAAACCACGTGCAACGAGTGTATAGACACGACCGTTTGCAAAGGCAGCACTCGACCAAGTTCTGACAGAATTTGTTTTCCCAGCAGGACGAATAGCATAATCGACTTTGAAAGGTGCTACTGTACTTGCAGATGTATCAACTTGAACAAAAGGCGTAACCGTTTTGTAAGCGATATTGGTAAAAATAATCGTTGTATCTGTACCTTTTATGCGTGCAACATCAACTGCTGGACCATCTGGAACCATATGAGCAAAACGGAAAACGGCTTTTTTGTTGACAGGAGGCAATACCTCGTCAGTGGCAATAACTGAAGATATTTTGCTAAGCGTATCCGTAAAAAAAACGGAATAAGTCTTTCCCGCAGCAACACTCATATCAAGATTTAAAGACGTTGTTGTTGTACCAACTGCGTTTAACTTTACATTGTGAGATCCATCAGTAAGATATAAATAACTTGAGTCAGAAGCAATTGGAAAACCTACACCATATTTAAATGTAGAATCAGGCAGTGGTGTTCCTGCTGTCAACCAGTTACGTAGGTTAATCGGCGTTCCGTCAACGATAAGATCCATACCTGCAATCGGAGCATCAGAAACAGCATTGAAAAAACGTACACGACCAGAAGTCGGTGAAGCGGCATCATCTTTACCGCAAGCAGCGATGAGAAGCACAATGCTTAATGTCAAAGCTGAATAGAGAATAGATTTGAATGATTTTTTCATCTTTTATTTTTTTTTATTCAGATAATGGGCTTATGGTTTAGACTTATCTAAACCATAAGCATCCTAAAGAATTAAATTTCAATTAGTTAAAGCTGTAACGGAGACCAAACTGTATTTGATAAACGTCATTTAAGTTATTGTTATTGAGATAAGTGTCTTTTAACAAAAATATTGAGGACGTACCGTCTGCGTTGGTTTGTGTTTGTGTATTCAGACGATAGGTAGGTGTTTTACCATCGGCACCGCCTAAACCAGCAAATGCCAACGGTTGACTACCCGCTACGCGTTGACCTACACCCCAGTTTTTGTTGAGTAAATTACCAAAATTGATAACGTCAATACGGAATTGTAGGGTATTTTTGTTTTCACCAAATTTCAAGGCAAAGTTTTTAGCCGCTGAAAAGTCCATTCTACCCAACCATGGGAATATACCAGCGTTACGCTCAGTATATTGACCACGACGTGTGCTCAAATATTTGTCTTGCGAAATGAATGATTCAAAAGCATCGGCTTGTTGCTGCGGTGTAAACGTTGTGTTTGTTGCTGTTACGCGGTTGGCGACAAAAATCAAATCAGATGCTTTGTTTGGAACAAAAAGCAAATCGTTGTTAGAAATACCATCGCCGTTCATATCGCCACCAATCACGTAAGAATGACGTGCGCTTTGTGCGGCTGTAAAGCCTAATGATAATACGAGGTCACCACCGAATGGATTGAATTTACCGTAACCAAAACGGTAGCTTGCGTAACCCACAACACGGTGAGGAATATCATAATCAGAGAAAGCCATTGGCAGGTTATTACCACCTTGTGTTTGGAAAGCACCGTTGAATGAACCAGAGGCTGTTGCGCCTGCACTCATCAAGTCTTTTGTTACTTGGCGTGTGTATGCTATCATACCTCCCCAAGTTTGCGTCATTGCTTTTTCTAATTTGAAAGTATAAAGGTAGTTGAAACCTTGATTGGTCGTACCCATTATAACTGCATTAGAAACGTTTCTAACGATACGTGCATTTGTTGCGTTAGATGCACCCAAAGTCGTATTGACACCACTAATAGTACCGTTTGTTGAACCTGAATAACGTGCACGTGTATCTGGACCGCTGAATCCAGCCGCAAGTGGTGTTCCTAAGTTATAGTTGTTGTAGATAACGGCATTGATGTTTTTGTTATACATAAATTCACCAGTAGCAATAATGCCTAAGGGTAATTTATAGTCAACAGCCAAGTTTGTTTTCCAAACTTGTGGAAACTTATAGTCTGGATTTGTTGCTGCAAGGTCGTAAGACAATGAACTGGCTTTAGCTAAGTTAAATTCCGCTGGATTAGGCGTAAATACTGAGGGGTCAGGTGTGAACGGATTGACTTTGTTGCCCTTGTTATCCGTAGCAAAACGAGCTGTTTGGTCAAGGAAACCGGTCAAAATACCATTATTACCGACTTGATTTGAAATCCATACATAAGGTGGGCGACCTGTAAACATACCTGTACCACCACGAACCTGTAAAGTCTTATCACCCAAAACGTCAAAGTTGAAACCGATACGCGGCTCAAAAAGCCATTGTGCTTTTGGTAAAAAGCCTGTATTCAAAGAATAGTCAGCATAATTGTTTGTTGGGTCTTTGAATTTAACCGAGTCTTTGACGTATGGATTTGTCAATGCGGTATTGTCAAAGCTAATGTTTGTAGCACGGAAACCTGCTGTAACGTTCAATTTTTCGGTAAATTGGCGTTCAACTTGTCCATATATTGAGAACGAATTAACACCTAATTTTTGCAATGGTGCTACGGCTCCTGGCAAAGCTGAATAGCGATATTGGAAACGAACGGGTTGTTTTAAAGTATCGTTTGGATTCGCTTTGTATGCATCTGCTGCGGCATAGAAATCAGCCAATGAATTAAAAACATAAGCACCATTAGAACCTGGAAAGAAAGAGTTATTGGAGGTGAAACGTTCAAAACTTGCCCCCAAAGTAAAGGTATTTTTGCCCGAATAGTAACGCAAGTTGTCTGTGAATTGGCGCGTTGTGTAGTTCAACAAGTTCGATGGCGTGAACGGATCCATACCCACACTCATGTAAGTTGTACCATTGTTCAAAATATCAATTGTTGGGAATACAGCCGCTTTGTATGCACGGTCTTCATTTTGAAAGTTAAAACTTGCGATAAAAGAGTTAGACAATTTTGAACCAAAAGTAGAGTTTAATTCAGCAACGATTGACTTTGTGTTGTCTTGAATCAAATAACCAGAGTTTTCAAAAGCCATTGATAAGCCAGAAGATTGGTTTGTACGGTTACCATTACCAACGCTATTAGAGTTAGAGATAGGAACGTCTGTAACCGACTTGTGCTGCGAATAGCGTACTGTCAACTTGTTGAAATCATTGATATTGTAGTCCAAACGAACAAGAAACTTATCCGAATTTGTCTTATAATCAAAATTCTCATACGCACCCGTATTATAATTAAATTTATCTTTCATGTAAGCACTCAAGCCGTCCATGTCTGCCTTCAATACGCGTGTCGGGATACCTGCGTTTGATGAACCAATCGCAACATACGACGTACCTGGGTCAACACGGCGTTGGCTTTCAAAATTGGCAAAAAAGAACAACTTGTTCTTGATAATGGCACCACCTAAGCGCGCACCATAAATGTTTTCTTGAAATTTATTGACACTAACAGGTAGGGCACGAGCGGAACTTCCGATTAAGTTTTGGTTACGCAATGTAGTGTAAGCAGAACCTTGAAATTTATTGGTACCAGAACGAGTTACAGCATTGACACCTGCACCGACGAATCCAGATTGGCGAATATCAAAAGGCGCAACGTTGACTTGGATTTCTTCAATCGCATCGAGAGAGAAAGCCGTAGAGCCCGTACGACCACCAGCGATGGCTGAAGAACCTAAACCAAAACCATTATTGAATACAGAACCATCAATAGTAATGTTGTTCAATCGGCTGTCTTGACCGTTGAAGCTACGACCATCACCTTGCGTATTGTACTTCGTAAAGTCGTTGATTGAACGCGCACCAACCGTTGGTAATGCAGCCAATTGTGCTGAGTTGACAGTTGAAGCCGCACCTGTACGGTTAGATGAAAAGACATCATTTTTGTTACCCGTAATGACAACTTCAGTCAAAACAGAAGCATCTTCAGATATTGTGATATCTACGTTAGCTGTTGTACCTAAGGCGGCATAAACGCCTTTTTCACTAACATCTTTGTAACCGACATAAGTAACAGTCACGTCATATGGACCACCGACACGAACGGCAGGCATAAAAAAGCGACCTGCTTCGTTGGTAATAGCCGCATAACGTGTCCCTGATGGCGTGTGAACGGCTATAACACTTGCTCCGATAAGCGTTTCGCCATTTTTTTTGTCTTTGACATAACCACCAATACTTGATGTCGTAACCTGAGCTTGTGAGTAGATGATACTCGTTAGTACAACGAGCAAAGTGAGGATTGCCTGAGGCAAACTTATTTTGATTCTAGTGATAAAACCTTTTTTCATGTAGTTGGAAATTTATTTAACGAATCTGGTGAGAGAAAGTAAGAGCGAAAATTCGTCGCAAAGCTAAACACTTGTTGTTAATTAAATCTTAAAGTTTAGTCAAATTTTTCAGCTATTAGTATATTAACTACCTAAAACGAGCTATTTACTGAGGGGTCATAATAGACATCAATTTCATTAAAAAGCAATAAATTTTATTTATTACTTAAAACGCCGTATAATTGTTGTCCAAATCTACAATCTTAAAAATCATTATCTAAAAACCATTTTTTATGAATAAATACCCTTGCCACTGCCATTTTATCCCAGATGTCGTTTTTAAAGAGATGGAAAAGGACGGTTATGAAGTTGAAAAGCCCGCTCAAGAAGCTGTAGATAAAACGCTTCGGACACGTCGTCAGGGTCTAATATCATATTCGCGTGTCATGCCGCAAGTTGGTAATAATGAACTATTGGTCTATGATAGTCAGAACACGAGAAACACGCAATTAAAACTTGTCCGCAAAGATGGCGATGCACTTGTTATAGACGCAGACGTGAATGCCGTTTTTGATAACGGTAACATCGTAAAAGAATATTTTCTAAATATATTAGGCTGGAATTCCATTGACGATAATGCCCTGGATATAGTGTCCAATGTGCATTATATGGCCAAATACAATAACGCCTTTTGGGATGGCGAACAGATGATTTTTGGTGATGGTGATGGCACTAATTTCAAAAACTTCGCCCGAGCGTTGGATGTCACAGCACACGAATTGACTCATGGTGTGGTGCAATACACCGCTAATTTGGAGTATCGCGGACAATCAGGCGCACTCAATGAGCATTTTGCGGATGTTTTTGGGTCTGCTATCAAACAATATTACCTAAAACAAAACGAAAAAACAGCCAATTGGCTCATCGGTGAACTCTGTTTATCAGGTCGATTTGCGGGCAAAGCTATTCGTTCGATGAAAACACCCAGTGATGAAAAAGTGGTTATTATGCCACAACCCGATCATTATTCCAAAATGGCTAAAGGTCCTGTAGATAATTATGGCGTGCATATCAATTCAGGAATACCTAATTATGCTTTTTATCTCACCGCTATAGACATAGGTACACAAAATGCAGCCGTATTATGGTTCGAAGCTTTAAAGATTTTGAAACCCACATCAAAGTTTAAAGACTTATATAAAGCCTTGACTAAAGTGTCTAAGCATCTTGTTGTTGTCGGCAAAGTACCACCATCCACGCAAGTCAAAGTAGATGCTGCTTTCAAGAAAGTAGGTATTATCAAATAGAAGCGGTCACAAAGTACATGGCTTAATTAGTCAAAACTCTTATCTTTGTATTAAAAAACAGCTACGACAATGAAAATTAAAATAAAAAGAGAAGGCGGATTCATTGGTATCACCAGTAAAGCCAATTTGGAATACGATGATTTGACGAAAGCTGAACAAAGTGCCTTAGATGCGCTTGCAGAACAATCCATACAATCGGATGGTACGTCACAAAATGAAAAAGATGACAGTGCCCAAACCAAAGATGTGTCAAAATCATCCGAAACATCCAATCCACAACTGAATAACAGAGATATGGCTCAATCCCAGATTCAAGCGAGAGCATTAGAATCAGATAAGCCAAAGTTGAATGGAAAAGCAAATAAAGAGATGCCCCATAGTGTGCAAGGCAATATGATGCGCGACGCGTTTAGTTATTCTATATCCATGAAAAAAAATGGCAAAACGGTTTCAATGACATTTGATGATATGAATGCCCCACCCGAAATCGTCGAGATATTTCATAAATACGTGCAATACTGAGGGGGGGTATGATGTTGGATTTCGAAATGTCGTAACTGACATCCCAAAATCCGACATCAAAATACTGAGGGGTATACAACAAAGCCGTCGAAGTGTTCAACTTCGACGGCTTTGATATTACATTCAAAACTATAAATTTTTTATTAACAATCTATAATATTGGCTTTTTTGACGATTATCGTGTGGGCGGGCTTCGGACTTTTTCTACACTACTCCGAGAATTGGCAATTGGTTATAAACACAGGTACAACGATTATTACCTTCCTTATGGTGTTTATGATTCAGAAAGCTCAAATAAAAGGAGGTACAGAAGCAAAACCCCAATCTAAGTGTTTACCCAAAGACATATACAGCAGTTCATCGCGGTGAAATTCGTAATTTTTTGCCGTCATAAGATGAACAATGAGCAAAACCGAAGCCCACAGTCCGATAATGTAGCTCTTTTTCATCGATTGTTTAAACTATCTTTTTTTACAGTGATAATACGTTGAACTCTGCTGTAAACACTGTCAAAAAGTTCTGGATTGTGTGCATATACCGACATTGTAGAATCAAAGTCTTTGCTCGTAACGCCGTGTTTTTCATAGATTTGTGTATAATAAATAGGATTTATACTGTCTCGTACCCGTTGAATTTCAGTTTCTGTCATGGCTTCAGCGGTATGAACATCTACTAATATCGAAATCAGTTTTTCTTCTGGAATTGGTGCATTTAAACGCTCTTGACATGCGACAACAACGATACATAACAATAGACAAGTCGTAAGTACAGTTGGAAAAATATTTTTCATTTTATTATTCATCATTACTTATTCATCATTATTTATTCATCATTATTTGTACATTATTATTTGTACATTATTATTTGTACATTTTTGGAAACCATAAGCCCGTAACACGTGCTGTTTTATCACTAAATTTAGACCAATCATCAACATTCAAGGCAATACGGACGATGCCACAGGTCGGTAGGTTTTCAATAGGATTTTGGTTGAAACTATTCGTAAAGTAGGTCAATGATGGATTGTGTCCAAAGAGTAAAACGACATCGGCAGAGTCAGGCAAATTCTGAACGACGTGTAGAATATCCGTCTCCATCGCTTCATATATATCTGATTGAAAATCAATCTGTTCTGCATCCATTCTAAACTCTTGTGCAAAATATACTGCCGTTGTCCTGGCGCGCATAGCAGGACTTGACACAATCAAATCGGGTTGAATACCCGCTTCTTTTAGGATTTTAGCCATGAGTGGTGCATCGTTGAGACCTCGCTTGTCGAGTACACGGTCAAAGTCCTTTGCACCCATCTCTGCCCAACTAGATTTGGCATGTCGAATAATGAATATTGTTTTCATAGTATTAAGGAATTTTTGAATTAGAAAATAAAATGTCGCTGAAAATAAAATTGGATAATAAACCAATTTTTAAAAATTGGTAAATCAATTTTTATATTCGAGCGTTGATTGATTATAGTCAAGTATCGGATATTTTTAAAATATCCGATACTTATGAGACGCAAACATAACTAATCAACGCTCGAATGTATTAATCGATTTTTAATCGATTTCATTCGAAAAATTCTCGAAATTCGAGAAATTCGTGGCAGCAATGATGTGCATTAACATTTTTGTCTTGCTAAAACGGTAAAGTCATAAAATCCTATATTAACTTGCAAGTTTTTTATAATGGTAAGGCGAAAGTATAAAATGAAACTCAATTTTTCACTTGATAAACTTGAATTATACCTCGACGACGACATTTTGCTCGCCGCGGACAACCTTATCAACGCACAAAAGCTCGTTTCTCTGACCCAAGTTGAAAAAAATCTATTCATTGCGCGTTTTACTGAGGGGGGTGATGCGATTGAAACGGAGGTACAATTTGTTGGCACTAAAGTAAAAATCGCTACCTGCGAATGTGCTGATTTTCATGAAAAAGAAATATGTGGGCATATTGGTGCGGTGTTGTTGACACTTTTAGAACGCCGAAAGGCACGTGGAGAAGCGCGTAAAGCCACTGCTCAAAAGGCTGCCCAAAATGCTGAAGCACCAAAATTAACAATTCCAAATATTCTGAAACGGATAGATGCGCCGCAACTCATTGATTTTATTGCCGATTATGCGCGAAATGACAAACAGTTTGCCTTAGCTTTGAAAACACGTTTTGCCAGCGATTTATCTTCGGGTACAGTTGAAGAACATTATAAAACTTTAATTGACAATACTTTACGCTCTGTTAAAAATCCTAAAGGACGTATCACGCCTAAAGGTTGGCAGCAAGTGTTTACAATCATAGATGAACTGCGCCAAAAGGCTGAAACACTCTTAAAAAGTGGTGAATTGAGCCATTGTTTTGATGTCATAAAAGTCACTTTACCGCTTGTGCATCGCTTGATGCGTACATCTGAATCACCCAAAGCCAAAATAGAACGGCGACAAGTTTTATTGACTGAAATACTGAGGGGGTTCGATGAATTACTTGTATCACCTGAACTGGGTCAACAGATGTGGGATTTTATTTTGACGGAGTATGCCCAAAACAGCCGTCAAGAGTTTTCGACACGTTTATTTGATGCCCTTTTGAAAAAGGCGGATACCGAAAATAGAGTGGAAAGCTTATTGCAAACCATTGATACACAAATCATTGCGTGCAGACAATTTTTAGATATTAAGGATAGATTGATGACACAAAAGGTGCAAGTATTGCAAAAGTCGGGACGTGTTGCCGAAGCAAGTGCTTTGATATTAAGCGTATCTGCCAATCCTGATGTGTTGTTGTTTGCGGTTGAAAATGCGTTGTCTAATCATGATTATCAATTGGCTAAAAGCCTCTGTGAAAATGGTTTACACATTTTCAAAAAAAATCAAATCGCCAGAGAAGTACTTGAAGAAAACCTACTGACCATCGCTGAAAACACATCTGATACTGAGGGGGTCTATTTTTATGGTGAACGGCGGTTGTTAGCCACTTTTCGATATGATTTTTATGAACGTTTGAAGAAAAATAATCTAACGCCAAAAAAAAAGTTAGACCTTATTCAAAAACTTGAAAACCAAACCTATCGCATCGAAAAGCGTGACCTTTTAGCAGCCATTTACTTGGAAGAGCGGCAATTGGATAAGTTGACGAGAATGATTTTAGAGTTGCAATCATTGGAATTATTGCGCCGTTATGGGTTTGATTTGTATAAAATTGATGCAGAATCAACGATAGAACTGCATAAAAAGGTATTCTATGAATATCTATATACCCATCTTGGTCGTCCGCCAGCGCAACGGATTCGGCAAGTTTTGGAATCGCTCATCGCTCGCGGCGGTCGCACTTTGGCGAAACGGCTGAAAGCCGATATCAAAAAAGACTTTCCTGAACGCTATTCTTTGAATGAAGAATTAGAGGATATGATGGAGGACTTGGAGAAAAAAGCAATTTTGGAACAAAAAGGCAGTACAAAATTTGGTTTTTGATGACCATAAATGCTACTTACGACAAATGAAAAATGCCTACTAAACAATTCAGTTTAGTAGGCATTTTTCACTAAAAATATGATGCTAAAGTTCCATCAAGCCGATGGTATGACTGAGGGGTTGTATTTTACTCTGCATGATACATTTTAGTGTAATATTCTGCAGCCATGCGGTCAGAATCGAATTCGGGTGCGACGTCAATCATGGATTGCTTCACGACTTTTACCCATTCTTTCGGCTTATCATAATAGAGTGGAACAATTTTCTTTTCTAAAATATCATACATCGCCTCGAGGTCGTGTTTGTCCTGTTTTTTGATAGGCAAATTATGGTCTAAATTTGGAATAACGAAGCAGTTTTCGCCATCTTTCGCAAATTCAGGAACCCAACCATCGCCAATTGAAAAGTTAACACTGGCATTCATTGCTGCCGTCATGCCACTTGTACCCGAAGCCTCCCGTGAATAACGTGGATTATTGAGCCAAATATCAGAACCTTGTTTCATCAAACGAGACAAACGCAATTCGTAACCAATCAAAATAGTGCAATTCGGAATATCTAAAGTCTTTTTATGAATATCATTAAAAACATCAATTGCTTCCCAATGCAAAGGATAAGGTTTTCCTGCCCAAATCACTTGAACGGGTTTTTCGCTATTCATGGCGATTTTCTTAAAACGTTTCAAATCCGTCAAAATCAAATCTGCACGTTTGTATTCCGCAAAACGGCGTGCCCAAACGATTGTAATAGCATCAGGATTGAGTATTTTACCTGTTTGGTCTTCAACTTCTTTAAAGAACGCCAATTTCAACTCGCGTTTACGTGCTATTAATAACTTGTCGTCATTGGTTTGTAAAGCTTTTTCCAAAACTGGGTCAACCCAATAGCGTTTATTTTGAGCATTTGTAATGTGCGTAATTTCACAAATATCTTTTGATTCTTTCCACATATCACGCGAAACGTTGCCATGTATTTTTGAAACGGCATTACATAATTTCGCCATGCGCAAAGCGACCAGCGAATGATTGAATATTTTTTCTTTACTTTTCCAAAGATCTTTGATTGTTTTTGGATTCACACCAGCCAAAAAGCCAGTTGATTGAATCAATTTAAAATCACTGCGCTCATTACCTGCATCTTCGGGTGTGTGTGTTGTAAAAATGAGGCGTTTTTTAACTTCATCAAGATTACCTTTATATTTTTTTAACAACCAAAAAGCAACTGGTAAAGGATGTGCTTCATTCATATGATAAACTTCAGGCGTAAAACCTAAGGCATCTAAAGCCATCGCACCACCAATACCTAACACAATATATTGACCTAACCGTGTAAGTTTATCGTCGTCATACAATTTATCCGTAATCGCACGCGTCATTTTGTCGTTTTCTTTACAATCCGTACTCAATAATAGAATCGGCGCGGTTTCAAAAGTATCGGGTTCCAATTTCCATACTTTGACCGTCACCTTACCCTTCATGAAAGGTACTTTCAACTTGACACCTGTATCTTTTAGGAAATTGTTATACTTAGTCCGAAATTGTGTATCCAACGAACCATCTTCTTTACGTGTTTGGTCGTAATAGCCTTTTTTCCAAAGGAGACCTACACCTACGAGATTTTGTTTGAGATCATAACAGCTGCGCATATGCGAGCCTGCCAAAAAACCAAGTCCACCGCTATAAATTTTAAGCGGTTGGTGAATACCAAATTCCATACTAAAATACGCCACAGGTTTGGCGTATTTTTCATCAATTTTATAAGAATGCATTGCAAAGTTGATTATTGTTAATAATACACGAACTTTTATTTGTGCCACAAAGAA
Organism: Saprospiraceae bacterium; assembly: GCA_043744455.1. GTDB lineage: Bacteria > Bacteroidota > Bacteroidia > Chitinophagales > Saprospiraceae > JAAFJT01. Next base: position 17,301 of record JAYTUQ010000074.1, read on the forward strand.
ATGAAAAAATAGATGAATAATCCAAAGAAGTGCCAAAAAACGATAAAGTGAAAGTTTAAGAAAACTTACACAAACCACCTTTTTGCTTTGTATTTATATTGTTAATTTATTTTTAGACTTGAGAAATCCGTCTAAATAAGATTTTTTTTAGTTTTTGACCAAAGAATCCAATGCTAAATAGAGACCCCTCAGTATTTACTTCGTTTTTAAAAAGTTGATTGCTAAAAAAGAAAATTTGTAAATTATCGCGTCAATACATAATAAATAACATACAGCCAACCAAAAAAGGCATGTATAATCGCCCACAAAATGGATTGGTTGCGTGTCCAGCTCAAAACGACTGCTAAAATTGAACCTAAACCGATACCGGTATTAACATAAGTAACATCGAGAAGAAGCATATTGATATAGATTTTATATTGTTAAAAAAGGAGACAAATGTTCAATAAAATACTTTTGTTGGCAAATAAATGCGATTAAAAAGCTATTTTCATCTACTTATCCAAAAAGTAAAGAAAAAAAAACGCCCGTCGCTGAAAATTTCAGGACAGGCGCCATATGCAGATTGTTCACACTACTTTTAGTTTCAGTTAGAAATTGATTATCCCGTTTGGATTTTTTACAAAATTAGATGCCCTATTGCTACCCTATTTTTGTATTAAACTTTTCTTTAAAAAGCTAAAATCAAATTCAACAGTGCGAATATAATATCATAAAATAATTGTACCAACAATAATCGAAAATATTATCAAAAAATTGTGACATGATTGTAACGATAAAAAATCATATCTTATGTTATAACTGATTGATTGATAATTGTTTTTAAAAAAAATAAAGCAATATTTCAGACATTAATATTTAAATAAAAAACAAAATTATGTCACAGATTTTAAGAGCAATTCGATTTAAAAGCTCTTGTTATCTCTCTTTTGAACGGTGGACCAGGTAAAGACTCTACTTTAAAACCGACCGATTTCAATGCTCTTTTCACCTTTCCCTTGGCACAGTAGGTCACTAAGACACCTTGTGGAGACAAAGCATTAAACATTTTTTCCATCATCTCTACTTCCCATAACAAAGGTTGAATTTCAGGTGCAAAGGCATCAAAATATATAAGATTGATGCTGTTTTGAATATCCAAGGTTTCAATAGATAAAAGTCGTTTTTCAAATACAAAAAATGGACTTAATGTATGACACTCATGCCATGAACACTGATGCATTTGCCTAAAAATATCATTGGACAGACTGAGGTATTCATCATAATTGAGTGATTGAATGTCTTCTATACTGAGGGGGTACATTTCGTAAGTGATATATCGGATTTTCTGTTTTGATTCCTCCGCTTCTCTCCACGTCATCAAAGCATTCAACCCAGTTCCGAATCCTAATTCTAGTACCACTATTTCTTCTAAATCTTGTCGTTGAACGTATTTCAATCCAGCATCAATAAATATGTGTTGCGTCTCTTGGATTGCGCCGTGCGTGGAGTGATAGGCCACACCGAATTGTTCAGACATGAAAGATTGAGAACCATCATCGGTTAAAAAAACTGGCATAATAACAAGTTAAAATGTTTCTAAAACAGAAAAGGACACCCATGGGTGTCCTACGATTTTTTTTTCAGATTCAATTAGTCTGCAGAACAAGCTTGAAGCTCGTGAATGCTAATATCTAAATGAGAAGCATCATAAGTACATTCGCCATTTCGTATCAACAAAACTTGGGGGGACTCGTGATAAACGTCGAATTTTTCAGCTACAGCATTTGACACATCCCGAAAAGATTTAAGGTCTAAATAAAAAGGCTTCATATCTTCGCTCTTAAAATCCCATCCTTTTTCAAAACGGGCTTTCGCCATAGTGGAGATATTGCAAGTTGTAGAATGTTTAAAAATCAAACAGGGAACAGTGTATGACTGTGCCACAATTTCTTCTAATTGACCTTCACTTGTAAGGGCATTCCATTGAATCATAAGATTATTTTTTTACATCTGCTTTTGCCTCAAATTTGTAAGGGCATCCCGTGCCGCGTTGACAAGAGCTGAATAAAGTTACAACCGAAATCATTGTGACTGCGGCAAGGAAAAAGTTTTTTAACAGTGACTTATTCATTTTTGACTTGAATTTTGGATGTTGCTGGAATTTTTTGCAAAAATATAGATTATTTGAATTGGAAGTGTCGTGACAGGTAAGCAAGCAAGTTAAAAACGCATTTTTTTGAAAAATATTATTAAAAGAATGATTAGGTTTCAATCAAAGGCGCTTCAATTAAGCCAAATTGCATCAAATGATGGCGAAAATGTCGTGCATGATTTTGTATCCATTCATCGAAATTAAAAGCACCTAAAACAGGATGTACTGTTGTTATACCTTTATGCTCGTTAAAGTAATCATCGAAACGTTGCAGTTGGTTAAAAAGTTCCATTTTCGCCTCTTCAATATTCGAAAAATGTAATATTCTTGGTTCTTCTGGCGCAAAATCAACGCGAAAATTACGAGGCATCGGCACATCTTTTTCAAAAAAACGCATTTTGCGATAAGCCAATCGTTCAGCATCTGCATTGGGTTCGAGTAAAATGCGACCATTGGAAGCACTGACCACCAATATCAAATGCTCAATCATTTGTTGTGCATTCATTTTACCCCATTTTGTAGGTGTATTCGCTTTTAACCCCCTCAGTAAAACCGGAAATTCTTCGTATAAAAAATGTTTATAGTCCATTAAAATGAATGATGAATGATGAAATTAAAATTTGTCCAATCCTTGCACATCAACATTTAAATTACCTTTTGAAGAAACATAAATTTTAAGTTTATCTCTTAAAACCTTGATGTCATTAACCCTAATTTCATCCACATTACCTTTTAAAGCGATGTTATTATTGAATTTATACTCTCGAATTTGATTATTCAATATTTCTTTAAAGTATTTGACATTTTCATCAAGCGGAAATACGCAGGCTTCTTTCATTTTGTTTAATATTGATTTATCAAAAAGCCATGTTGCGCTTTTTATTAAATAATCTTTTGTTTGTAAATCGTAGTCGAGGTCAGCTAAAAATATCGTATTTTTTACAGGATCAAACGCGGGACGACCTATCAAATATAAACTGCCCGTATAGCTGCCCGTAAACGAAGTATTGACAATTATTTTATCATTTTGACCAAATAATTGAATGTCTTGTATTTCTATGCGTTTTCCAGCAGGGTTAAAAACTTGTCCGACAGCAAATGATTTTGCCAAAGCCTCCGCTTCCTTTATCGCAATGTCCGTTGATAAACTTATGGTAAAATCATTATTGATGTAATTGCCTGAAACAAAAGGCGGTAAATAAGTATCAGGTCTAAAAATCGGTTGCTGAGTACCCGCTACGACTTCGGCAAGAGATTGAATACCTATATTGGCTTGTAATATGTTTCCCGTAGTCCAAAAAGGAGTCATTACGATAGATTGTGGTGTCAATTTGACCCACCAATTGCCATAACTGCTTGGAATCGAAACAGGACGTTGCATCATAGTCCAAGCATCTTCAAGGTTTTTACGAAACTGAAATTGACTTCGCAATTGGTCATCAATAGCAGTCGTAATGGTCGAACGACTGCGAGAAATAATAATATCCGCCAAGTATTTGATGTCTAAATTACCAATACCTGTTTTAATATACATATTCCTAATCCATTCATTACCAACAAGTTCTGTATGTGGCGTAACAGACCAGTCGGGTTTCACTTCGATGGTTGTTTTGAATTGCAAAGCCACTTCTCCCTCTGCTTCGATGCCACGTTTTCCTGTAAATGCATTGTCAAGTAACTTTTTGAATACCCATATTTTAACTGGCACACGATAGTTCATCTGAAAACCATCAAACCAAATCTTGATATTTTGCGTCCTTGTGGCTTTCATCATCAAGCCATCATCATCTAAATTATTGTCGGCATAAATGTCGCCACTCAATTTATAGTTCAAGAGATTCTCAATTTCAGTCGTACTGAGTCTAATCGGTATATTGACATTGGATATTGCAGGAGGTAAATCCGCAGGTTCTTGATACGCTTCCATAGGTCGTTGTGGTTGATTTTTTGTGGTACCACAAGCAGTTAAAAATAATAAAACGGTTAAATACGAAAAACTTGACAATACTTTAATCATTGATAATCAATATTTTAAAATGAAAAAAAGCAGTTTAAAAATACAAAAGTACAAGGTAATTATCTTTAATTGAAATAGAGGATACTCTATTTTTTAATTATCCTTAAAAACTTTATGTTTTAAATAATTTGCAAAAGTAAATAAAAATATAAGTTTTTGTGTTTTAAAACCCAAAATATTAATATAAATAGTTATGTACGCCGCACCGTTTAACTTTGACCGCTTTTTTAGGAAAATATGCTAGATTGTATCATAACTCATTGCCAATTCATCGTTCTCAAAAGTCCAAAAATAGGCATCATCTTTTGGAGAATATTGCTTTATTTCAACCCTTTGGGCTTTTAATTGAGTGTTTTTAAAAATATAAGAATACAGAAAAGCAATGCGTTGTTTGCTCAATTTTTTACCTTTTTTAACGCGAATAACCAATTTATAGTTGTTATCATTTTCAAAATAAAACAATAATTGGTCAAAAGCTTTATTATGCCCCCCCTCAGTATCTGTGGTCAATTTTATATTTTTTTTGCCAAAAACCATGAGCGGGGCATGGTCATTAATGGCTTTACTGACTTGTTGCATAGCTAAAAATACACTGCGTTGTCCACCCATTATTTGTCGAAAATCAGTACAATTGACAGGTATTATAGACGAAATGTTGTCTATCAATAAATTTCCATTATAAGGTTTGTCAACGACATGATTGACAGTAAATACCAATACATACACGTCTTTTGGCGGCTGTATATAAAACGTATATTTACGCCACTCGTCATTGTGAATAGGCAATGTTTCTGTTAACCAATCATTTGGTTGAATACATTTGTCATCCATTTTAGCATCTGTACCCCAAACCGTTAATTTCAAAGGGCGCACGTAACTCGCGGCTGCGCCTGTTAAGCGACTAAAACTTTCATAATTAGAAGATTTCGCCAAATAAACACTCATTTTGTAACACACCCCTGCTTTCAGCGGTTTCGTCAAGGTTTGACGGATGGCTTCAAAAGTGCCATTATCTCGTGCGACCAACCCTACGTACAACCTGCCCTGCTGTGCAAAAAGTTTGCATCCAAACTGCCCTGGCTGGATATCGGGTGGCGATTCATCTATAAAATTGCAACTCCTCCACTCTGATATCTCATTTTTATTATTCAATTGTTCAAAAGAAGCGTTTATAAAGTCCACTTTTTCGAAAACCGTATCTTTTTCTTGTCCCATACTGAGGGGTATGGAACAGCCTGAAATGAAGTAAAAAAGGCTTATAAATGTATTAATAGTCTTCATAGCTAAAATTCTTTTTCTTATTTTATGGAATAGAAAATACAATTTATTTTTGAAATAAAATGATGTTTTTTTAACAAAATCAGTCAAAAATTAAAACAAAAAATGGTAATTTTGTTTATTATTTTTACTTTCGTACGCTATTTCATAAAGGTAAATTGTCTTTCCAAGCTATAATATATTTTTATAAATTCATTTAAATACTTTAATTTTTATACATTTTTTAATCACTATTTATTTTAAACAATTAATATTTAGGCATGTCGAATAAAAAATACGCCATAATAGATATTGAAACAACCGGCGGCGCAGCGGCAAGAGAAAAGATAACAGAAATCGCCATCGTGTTGCACGATGGAACGAAAGTAATAGAAACATTTGAAACTTTAATCAATCCTGAACGCTCGATTCCACTTTATATCACTCAAATTACGGGTATTTCTGATGCTATGGTTGCCAAAGCACCCAAGTTTTATGAAGTGGCTAAGAAAATAGTTACGATGACTGAGGGGGCTGTTTTTGTTGCGCACAACGTTCGTTTTGATTATAGTTTTGTTCAAGAGGAATTTCGGCGTTTGGGTTATACTTATACTCGGCAACAGTTGTGCACTGTGAAGTTGAGCCGTCAAGCATTTCCAGAACTGCGTTCTTATGCTTTGGGTAATTTGATTGAACATTTTAATATAAAAACGACTGATAGACACCGTGCTATGGCGGACACTATGGCAACGGTGGATATTTTTGAAAAAATATTTCTACATCAACCAAATCGCGAAGAAGCGCATGTACTCATCAACAAAGGCATAAAAGAAAACAAACTGCCTGCGAATATAAAAATGGATATGCTTCATGCCTTGCCCGAGACTTGTGGCGTTTATTATTTGCATGATACTGAGGGGGCTGTCATCTATGTTGGAAAAAGTATTAATATTCAAAAGCGCATTTTTGAGCATTTTTCAGACAAATCAACCAAAGGTGACAAATTTCAATCGGCAGTTGCTGACATTACCTACGAAGAAACGGGCAGCGAATTGGTGGCTTTATTGCTCGAAGATTTTGAAATTAAACGAATGAAACCGCGGGTGAATAAGGCACAACGGAAGACGTTTTTTCCGTATGGTATTTATTTTTTTGTAGATGTTAAAGGATATATAAGATTTCATGCCATCAAAAACGTTGCCTCTATTCGAAAAAAACACGTCATTTTACAGGAATTTATGAAGCTGAATGAGGCTAAGAATTTTTTGAAAGCTTTGGCTAAACGTTTTGAGTTATGTGAAAAATTGATGGATGCCTACGATACCGAGGGCTCCTGTTTTTACTATCAGATTGGGCAATGTCATGGCGCATGCATCGGTGCGGAACCACCAAAAACATATAATGAACGGGCGTCTGAATTGGCAGAACGCTTAAAAACGACATTTGAAGAAGATTTTTTCATTATCGAAAAGGGCAAATCGGCTGATGAAAAAGCGGTGATTTTGGTTCAAGACGGGCATTTTCGAGGATATGGGTACATCAATACTGAGGGGAGTACTGTCGAAGATTTTTTTGAAGCCGTGAAAACAATGAAGCTTACCAGTGACTCAAATCGGGTTATTAGACAATATTTGAGTAGCGGAAAAGGGTTTAAAGTCCTAAAAATATAAAAAAAAGGGTGACTACTTTAAGTAGCCACCCTTCTATAAATATATTCACTTTTACTCTAGCCTTTATTATAGTGCTTCAAAAAGTCACTTTGTCATTTACAATTCTGTCATTTAAGTTTGATTAATGACGCATGTAAGAATGACTAGTAATCATTTAAAACGGACAACCTTGACATTTATCCACTCTTGGATTTGCCTTTGGTTTTGATAATTTTATATTGTCTTTATCAATACAGTCTTTGCAACCTAAAACACGAAACTCTGTGCGGCGATTCAACTGATGTTCTTCTTCTGAACACTTTATGTTGTTGATACATTTATTTGTTGTCAAGCCTTCACCATAGCCACGTGGCACAAGGCGGTCGCGGTCTACACCTTTATCAATCAACCAGCGAACAACCGATTCTGCACGGCGTTGTGACAAGCGATTGTTATAATTGTTAGAACCACGCGTATCGGTATGTGATGAAATTTCAATGATTTGCGATGTATTATTTTGCATCAATTTCAAGAGTTTTTCCAATTCAGGCAATGATTCATCTCTTAAATTTGACTGATCAAAATCGTAATAAATATCCAATAAATAAGCTTGTGCCGTCGGGTCGTCAGTATAAATTGAGCTAGATGGCGTTAACCCATCAACTGCTTTCCCATCTTTATACGCTGCACCATTGTATTTACCCGTAAATGGCACGCCACCTTTGACAAAAAGCTGCTTTTCACGGTCAAACGTGACTGCATTGGCGTCTTTCGGTGTTTTATTGGTATTTGAAGCGATATCTGAAGGCTTAGCCCCACCTGCAACCTTTCCGTTTTTGTATGTTGTACCATTATCTGTTCCAGAAAAAGGCTTGCCATTTTTGAGATAAAGACCTTTATCCGAGTCAAAATAGACTGCATTGGGATTGACTGGCTTCGTTGTACTTGTAATATCTTCGGGCTTAGGCTCAGGTAAAGAGGTCGTCGACGGCTGTAGATTCAAATTAACATAATATGTTTTTGAACCAACCAGACCTTTAGTACAAATGGTATCGGGTGTTGTAACCGCAAAATATTTGTCTTTCTCTCCGCGCAATTTATAACAACAACCTTCTTGCAATTTGAACTCAAACTTGCCAGAAGCATCCGTTGTAAACGTTTGATTGACTTTCGTAGAGTCGCAAACCATTAAAGTCACTTTAGCATCAGGCAATGGTAAACCCGTATTTTGGTCAAAAACAAAACCATTAACCTCGTATTTATTATCTTTTTGTAACGGTATCTCAATGACAACGTTTTCAGCCATAGCCGCATTTTTCACACAACCCGTTTTGTTGTTTTTCTGATAGCCTGCTATCTCGGCTGTAAAATTACAACATGTGTTGAATTTCATATCGATGATAGCCCGACCATCTTTACCTGTTTTCAAAACCTTTTTAACGCATGAATCGCTGGTAATCAAAGCATTAGCTATCGGTTCTTTTGTTACTGCGTCATACACATAGATTTTGACAGGTGTTGCCATTTTTGTAAAACTATAAATATCGTCACGTCCAGAACCACCTTGTCTATCCGAAGAAAAGAAACCACAAGAACCTTCGTCGTTGAGCATGATGCCAAAATCATCATCAACGGAGTTAATAGGTGCGCCTGGATTTTCGGGAGAAGTCCATTGACCATCACCACGCGCGTCAACGTAAAAAATGTCAATACCCCCTAAACCCAAGTGTCCATCAGAAGCAAAATATAAACGACCGCTTGGATGAATGAAAGGGAATAATTCGTTGCCCTCAGTATTGAGATTGGGTCCAAGATTCATGGGCGGTCCCCAACGACCATTTTCGAGTTCTGAAATATATAAATCCATACCGCCAAAGCCACCTGGCATATCGCTCGAGAAATATAATTTTGTACCATCACTATTGATAGTTGGATGTGCATTTGAATATTCATCAGAGTTAAAAGGTAGGCTTTCTTCAGGCGCAAAACCTGTTCCTTTTTTCTTTGCCGTATAAATTTTTAGACGCACAATGCCTTCATCATCAGTAGCTGTTTTACCTTTTGAATAGTTGTTGCGGGTAAAAAAGATAGACGATTCATCTTTTGTAAATGTCACGATGGCATCATGATATTTTGAGTTGATGTCACTCGTAAATTTTTCAGGACGACCAGTTTGAACATCTGCACCACAGTTTTTAATAGGTACAAAATAGAGGTCGAGAAACGGCTCTCCTGTCCAACTATGAGTGCGTTTTACAGCAGTACCTTTGTCACGTTCCGATGCGAAGATGATACCGTCCTTGTAGAAAGCTGCGCCAAAATCATCGAGATTGGAGTTAAATTGTGTTCTTTTGACAGAATAAATGTCCAATCCTTTTGTTTTTAGCTCTAACTCGTAGTCGCATGCTTTGGTTTGATTTTGTCCGCGCACGTCTTCAGGAACGGCTTCTGCGAACTTATTGTACCATTCGCGAGCCAAATCACATTTCCCATTGCGTTGCAACATTTCACCATAATAAAGGAAGTGGATGGGTTGTGCCTCGGGCAAACGGACGACTTGACCAAAAAGGAACTCTGCATTTTGAGAGTCACCAATTTTACGGTAACATTCTGCCAATGCAATTTTGGCACCTGCATCGTCACCTTTGGACAATATTTGGTTGAGGAGTTCGATTGCCCCAACATAGTTCAGCTCTTTCATATTACGTTTTGCACGTTCGAGTTTTGCAGATTGAGCTGAAAGGGTTGCCGCAAAAAGCAGCATCATTGCTAATGAGTAAAAGCTTCTGAATGTCATCATTTCAAATTTAGAATTATCGGAAATCGGGAAGAAATATGTATAAACTGGTTTTTCCTCCACTCATTATTGATAGTTTGCCAACTAAATAACTCAGTTGAAATCGGTTGTCTGATTAATTTAATGTGAATAAGTCTGTTACTGCTAAATAATCAAGAAAAAAATATCTAAACGTTCTTTCATCATATCGGATTTTGTCATTCTGAAAGCAATAAAACTATCTCTATATCTAAAAAAATTAAGATTATTTTACTGCTTTCAGAATGGCAAAAACAAGAATAATTGTTTTATTAAGAATATAATCAACATTTTACAAAATTTTATTTTTCAAATATATAATGTAAAAACCGTACCAATTTTATTTTTTTTGGAGGATTTAAAAAAGATACCCCCCCTCAGTATAGAAATGTATTAATTTGATAAAATTAATCTTTCTGCTCTTTAGAAGTAACGTGGCGTGACGATACGTTTTGTCTTATAATCGAACTCGTATCCGAGCATAATCTCAAACGAACCTTGTGCTTTTGACTGCAATTTTGTCAAAGTATAATCGTAAGAAGCACCAATGCGTAAGCCATTCCCTAAATAATAAGCCGCCCAAAAATCTGCGGAATCATAAGAGCTTTTGTTTTGAAATACCTCAATTGATGAACGAAAAGATGCACCAATCCACAATGTTTCTTGAAAAAACAAAGACAAATCTACATTAAATTCCGTAGGAGCAGCCACTCGTTGGAACGCCGTATCACGCCTTAAACGGTTATCTATTGCAGCTGATTTAATGAGCAACGAAGGTTTGAATATCAAAGCATTGCCTTTTAAAGGAATCGCACCACCCAATGTGTAATAAAAGTGACGGTATTGCTTCGCATAAATAGGCAACTGGTCAGTACGGTTGGGAATCAAATCATACTCGATGATACGCGGTACACCTAAACCTGTATAAAAGTTTTTTGTGTAGTAATAAACACCCGCGCCAATATTGGGCTTCCACCAATTGACATTTTCTGAAAAAGGAATGTCGCCTACTTGCTCGATGCTCAATTTTGACCAATCTGCTCGCCAGTTTGTAATACCACCTTGGAGACCAATTGATAATTTGCCTTTGCCTACAGGAATACGATAAGCATATGAAACATTCGCATCTAAGCTGTTTGTAGGTCCGATTTTATCATTCACTAAGCTAAAACCCACACCCACACGATCATTTTTCATCGGCGTGTGCATAGAAATTGTTTGCGTAGTCGGTGCGCCATCAATGCCCCACCATTGAGTGCGATGCAACAAGTTAATTACAGCATGGTCTCGGCTACCTGCATAAGCAGGATTGAAAATCAATGAGTTGAACATGTAATTGGTAAACATTGGGTCTTGCTGCGCTTGTGCCGCTAATGTCCCCAACATTAGCAGAGTAACAAGTGTGATAGTTTTTCTCATTTTAAAAAAAAAGTTTAAAGTGATAAATTCACGGGTAATAAGCCGTCTTTTAGTCAAAAAATTGTATGTTTTAGTTCTCGTTTATTTGATATGGTCACTCGTTATTCGTTATTCTGAAATTTATTTTATGTCCAACTGAGTTACACATAACGATTAACAAATAAAGGTTAACGCATAATTTGTAAATAACCTGTCTTTAAAATTTCACCTCCGTCATCATTTCTAATCCAGTAAAAATAAGTACCATCGGGCAAGTCATTTCCATCCCATTTTCCGTCCCAGTTGTTCTGATAATCTTTAACTTTTAACACTTCATTGCCCCAACGGTTGATTACACTAACTGTATGATTTGGATATTTTTGTAAACCTTCGATGAGCCAAGTATCATTTTTACCATCATTATTAGGCGAAAAACCATTGTAAACCAATAAGCTATCTGCACATTCAATAAATATGAACACCGTTGCTTCACTACAAATCGTATCAATGCAGACCTGGTATCTAAAACTATCGAGACCACAGGCAGAATAGGCGCGACTCGCTGTATATGTCAAAATCCCTCTTTGGAAACTAATCGTATCTACTCTACCTTTGGTCGATGGCTTTACAATTGTTAGACGCGTTGGTTGCCTTGATAAAGTATCATTCAGGTAAACAAAAAGTTCTTTTGTTTTACCTCTTTTTACGGTATCAATATCATTCACTGCCTTTACTTTTATACCGACGGGATTCCGAACATTGACAATAATAAATGTTGTATCATACAAACTTGATGCCCGATTATGAACCACCAAACACATGGTATCTTGTCCAACAGCCTGACCCCTAATACTTACACAATTTGTCGTGCGGTCAAGCACCATCAAAGCATGTAAACCATTTTTACCCAAACACGCATCAAATATAGTATCCACTGCGCCCCGTATTTGCAAACTATCTACCCCACAGAATGTTGAATCTTTATTCAAATCAACTGTAATGAAAACGGTACTGCTAACGGGTTTTGATGTATCCTGCGGTGTGACACGTATATAAAGTGTTGTCGTATCACATAACCCTGCGGCATTACAAAGGATAATGCAAGTTGTATCCCCCCCCTCAGTATTACCAACAATTTTCGCACATTTTGTGACACTATCTAAGGTGATAGAAGCCCGATTGTTTGTAGGTGGTGCACAAAATTTAATACTCTTTATCAATGAACCGCTTAACTCTGTTGAATCAGGACAATATGTTTTCGACTGACCGACAACAACTGTAATGGAGTCAATACTCGGTTTTGGCAATATGATTATCCGTTCACTGACTATAATACGCACCCTTGTTGTATCGCATAGACGTGATGTGCGGTTGCAAACCACGATACAAACCGTATCTGTACCTACTCTCAACCCCTTAATCTTCAAACATTTAGCACTTGTTATGCCAACCGTTGAACGGATACCACTTGACTGTGAACAATAGTTATAAATAGTATCAACGGCACCTCTAATTTCTGATGTATCAATGCCACAATAAGTTAAACTATCACCGACAAAAAGTCTTACCGAATCCATTTTAAAGATAGGAACAACCGTATCTCGTGACACATTTACATAGAGGGTCGTTGTGTCACAAAAACCAGCATTATTACACAAAACCAAGCAGAAAGTGTCTTGTCCTTTTGAAATGCCACGTAAATTGAGACATTTTTTAGTTGCATCAAGTGACACCGTCGTATTGTTATAAGGTGCGATGGAACAGAAAGAAATATATCGAATAGGTGAACCTCTTAACTCCGTAGAATCAGGGCAATATGATTTAGTTTCAAATATTTTTAATGAAATAGAATCTACACTGGGCTTAGGTAATACTGTAGCAGGGACAACTATAATGTAAAGTTTTGTTGTATCCTTTATGCCATTTCCACTCAAAATCATATTGATGGTATCTCGGCCCACCACGCCTCCACGAATGAAGAGACAGGCATTAGGAATAGGATTGAGCGAAGCAAATCTTGGCGTATTATTATAAAATTCACGTAAAAAGGAAGCACCTACACCACTCGAATCTGCACAAAACTTTTTCGTTTCGCCTACCTTTACAGTAATTGAATCCGTCAAAAAGCGACCCCTCAGTATTTGACTACCTAGAGCAGTGATATACATATATGTCGTGTCACAAGCACCAAACGCGTTGCATATTTCCATACATGCCGTATCAATGCCAGGAGTAATGCCCATGTAATTGACACAACGAGTCGTTGTATTCACCATAAAATCAATATTTGACCCCGATTGTGCTTCGCAAATGTTGCGAATACGCGTGGCTCCTACAGGCGCATTAAAGGCACATTTGTCACGCGTCAAACCGACTTTAATCGTATCTCTAAATGTATGAACCGTCAACTGCGGCGTTACAACTTGAGGTACGGCATTAATATAAAAAATAGTCGTATCGCAAATCCCTAATGTATTGCAAACTCGAATGCATGCTGTATCTACCCCCTCAGTAATGCCACTATATATAAGGGCTTTTCCTAAACTATCTACTATAAAATTGACATTAAGAGGCGCTATATTTCGGCAAATATTACCAAATAAATTAATCGTTCCAATAGGAATGACGACATCTCTATTCGTCCGAGCATTACCTATAGATATGGTGTCTCTAATAATCGTTGTTCGAGTAAGCGCATTAAGAGCCGTAACAATAAGCGTTGTGGTATCGCAATTGCCGAATTGGTCACAAACGCGTAAACAAGCCGTATCGGAACCAACTGAACCGCCAACATACCGAATACAACCATTTGATGGTGCATCAAAAAGCACATGAGTCGTAGGTTTTACGCAAAAATTAATCAAACGACCTGTTGTACCTAATAATTGAGAACCATCGAAGCAAAAAGTTTGGCTTGCACCCAAAGGAACAGTTTTACGTACCACATTGGGCGTGATACAAGCAGAAATCAAGTTTACCGTATCACGCAACCCAGAAGTTGTTTTTTCAACTACAAATTTGCTGATGCCAGCGGGTACAGAAAAACGTAAACCGCGAAACTGAATACCTGAATTATAACATATTTCACTCCTACCGCCACGTCCTAATCCAATGATATTTTGGCAACTGTATTGGCGACCATTTTTAGCAAAACCATAAATTGTCATAGAAATTGAATCCAAACGCCAATTTCCCGATGAGTCCCAACGACGCATTGAGTCAACTAATACCTCAAGACTTGTGAATATACCTGAAAATGACTGTCTATTTACAGTCCAAGATTCAAGTACCCAAGGTCCTGCTTCAAGACCTCTGAAAATATCCGTATAACCGTAGTTATGAATGGTATCTATGAAACAAGGGCTGAATGTCGTGCTGAATTGCCGTCCATCGAGATAAAAACGCAGACTGTTAATACTGTCGTAAACAAAACTATCGATACAAACAGAAACACCCGCATTGCAGTTGGTTGTGCGAGTAAAAATAGAGTCCTGATGTATGAAATTGGTTTGAGCCACCAAAGTATTTAACCAGAACAAAAGTGCGCCGAAGAGTAAAAGTTTTTTCATCTATGCGAAATCGTTTTGAAGCCAAGTCGAAGAAACAAAGTAGATAATTTATAAATGATATATCCCTCTGTCAACAACGAAACCAGACCCTTGTATATGGTTTTCCTTAAAATTAAAGTGAATGTATTATTATTAAATGCCGAAAATCATGCCAAAAGGAATTTATACATAATAACTAAATTCCAATTATGAAAAATACGAAACCGTTTATCATTGATAATCAATTGAAAATCAATAAGATATTTTGTTTGCTTATACAACATTATGTTATCTGTTGTACAAGAGAATTTGCCACCTTTGTGTGTTTGCTGTTATTGATAGAGAAGTTTGCTGATTGACTTAGCGTTTGGAAAATGGAATTATTGATTAATAGTTTAAGTAAAAATGTGTCTTACTAAAATTCCGAAACTAATGTCAAAAATTAGGAGATATATGTTCATAAAATACTTTTCAAAAAGTGTTCCAAAACCATTTTTCAAAAAAATATTTTCAAAAAAATAAATATAAATTATAATTTATTTCAACAATAAGAATTCATGGACGACGCTGCAAGATGAGTTAAGTCCTTGATTTACAATGTATTAAAACATTTTTTAGCTAAATCACAGTACAATAGACAAAATATACTTAGGGGTAATTTTTTTAAAAAAAGAAATCAATAATAAATAATGTACCATAAATAACACTGGCTATACCATTTGTCGTAAAAAATGCCACATTTATTTTACTCAAATCATTAGGCTTCACCAATGTGTGTTGATAACCTAACAAACTGATAAAAACCGTTGCACCAATGCCATGAATCATGCCAAAACTGACCCCCTCAGTATTGACTTGCCAAACCGCGTATAGCATAACAATTGCACATATCAAATGAAGTATATTAGACAATTGCAAAGCACCACTCGTACCCAATCGAACGGGAATAGAATTGAGATTCAATGATTTATCAAAATCCTCGTCTTGCAAAGCATAAATAATGTCAAAGCCAGAAACCCACAACAATACCACCAATGAATAGTATAAAGGCAAACTATCAAAATGCCCTGTTACAGCAATATATGCCCCTATAGGTGCCAATGACAACCCTAAGCCCAAAACAAAATGGCATAAAAAAGTAAACCGTTTCGTATAAGAATAGCCCAAAACAACCAACAAAGCCAGAGGAGATAAGGCAAAACATAAAGGATTGATAAACCAAGTCGTTGCAATAAAAGCCACTGAATTGAGTAAAACGAAAGCCAAAGCTGACTGTGCTGAAATGACGCCCGCAGGAATTTCTCTCACCACTGTGCGTGGATTCAAAGCATCAATATCACGGTCAAGATAACGGTTAAATGCCATTGCCGCACTTCTTGCAAAGACCATACACCACAAAATACAGAATAATATGGTCAAATTAGGCGATTTACTGTCTATGTAATTTGCAAGAAAAAAACCAACCATGGCAAAAGGTAGGGCAAAAACAGTATGGCTGAATTTGATAAGTGATAGGTAGTTTTTCATAAAAAGCAAGGTGTTATTGTGTTTCTTTAACTTTTTGAATTTCTTTCAGCAGTTTCAACGACTTTTCAGAGACCCCCTCAGTATTAAACTCAACTTTATCCAAAATATCAATAAGCGTATTAATACGCGCATCGGTTTCAAAAAATTTATTCACAATGGCAATCCGTTTACCTTCGACGAGGCAATATCCAGATTGAAAACTCCCTTTTTCATACCGAACTATGTAATCCAGTTCTTTAAATAGCTCTTCAATTTTTTGAAGCGTATGTTTGGTGTAAGTCATAAGCATTAGTCATTATGTCATTAGTCATTATGTCATTAGTCATTATGTCATTAGTCATTATGTCATTAGTCATTATGTCATTAGTCATTATGTCAT
>JAYTUQ010000075.1:0-9678 GCA_043744455.1 Saprospiraceae bacterium
TCTCTAATCTATCTACTTTTAGATGAAGGAGATTTATCATTTGTTCATATAGCTCTTTTTCCATTTTACAAAATTACCGCTAAAATTGTCAAAGAGCCTAAAAATCAAACATCGGGCGCAGAAGGTGTTCGCATTTCTGAATGTGAAAATATTACGATTGAGGACATGACGGTGCAAGATTCCAAAGGCGATTTGATAAAAACAATGCACGTCAAAGGCATAACTTTTAGGAATATCAAAGCCGAATGGACAGGTAAACCGTCTGAAAAAAATGGTGGATATGCCTTGTATCCTGTACAATGTGAAAATGTTTTGATAGACCACTGTACGGCTCGTGGTGCAAGCGATGCGGGTATTTATGTCGGTCAATCGAAACAAATCGTTGTAAAAAATTGCACAGCGATAGAAAATGTGGCGGGTATCGAGATTGAAAATTCGCTCCATGCTGATGTTTATGACAATGTGGCAACAAGAAATACAGGCGGTATTTTAGTGTTTGATTTGCCAGACTTAGTACAAAAACAAGGCGGTTATGTGCGCGTTTATCACAATACCATCAAAGAAAACAACTTAAAAAACTTTGCACCGAAAGGCAATATTGTCGCAAAAGTACCCAATGGCACAGGGATTTTAATATTAGCCACCAATCATGTAACCGTTTTTGATAATCAAATTATCAATAACAAATCGGTTGGCATAGGCATTATTAGTTACTTTATGACTGAAAATAAGATAAAAGACAAGTCATATTATCCTTATCCGACGGCTATTGATGTGCATGACAATAATTTTGAACGTCAACATAAAAGAGCCACATCCAAAGGTCGATTCGGGCAGATATTCATGTTCAAACTAAAATTTGGACGGAATGTTCCCCATATTTTGTACGATGGCATTGTTGACCCAAACACTGTAGATGCTAACGGCAAAATCAAAGCGGAAAGCCGTATTTGTATCCGCAACAATAAAAACCAAAGTGTTGCAAATATGGATGCTAAAAATAATTTTAAAAATGTCAATAGAGACGCTTCGCCGTTTGATTGTGACATGGAGAAATTTTGATGGCGCGTTGATTGGAATGTTTTATTTGATTTACGCTGATTTGTAAGTAAATAAGAAATAAAAACCAGCATAAATCAAATAAATTAGTCTAAAAAATATTCAAAATTGCGTAACTATGAAAACTTTAGAAAATCCATCGTATCCACACCGTCTGCATAGTCAGAAAGGCTTGGTTTTTGGGCTTCGCCAAAATAAAAAGACGGTAAGCCTTGTACTTTTTCTTTAGCGACAATGAGTTGAATGTCGTCGCGTTTTTGCCAAAGGTTTATTTTCAAATCTGTTAAATCATCATAGTATTCGTAATATATAACCGCAATGGGTGAAGCGATGTCTGGGCTTTCGCGCATCAAAATACAACCATTGGCTTCATGACGTATCTTATTGAGAATCAAGAGCGTAAAGTTATAATCAAAATTATTCTTGTATTTATCATGTTGAACAATCTCTCTAAATTCATGGAATGCCTCTAACAACGGATGAAAATTATAGCCGTGAGGGACATATATTTTTGAGACATTGCGGCAACCCAAACCAAAATATGCGAAGACATCATTGCCCAAAAGGGCTAATTCTTCTGCCGTTTCAGACCCCCTCAGTATAGCCACTGCATTTCGGTTTTTGCGGATAATGTGTGGGTATTTTCCGAAATATGCCTCAAAATAACGGGCGGAATTGTTGCTGCCTGTCGCAATAACGGCATCAAAGTCTTTGAGAAACCCCTCAGTAATTTGGAAAAAATCAGATGTTCGAGCATCTATATTTTTCAGAATTTGAAGAAGATAAGGCAATAAATAGGAATCTTTATCTGAAATTTTAATTTTGGCTTTGTTGCCAGACACAAAAACGCATAAAATATCGTGAAATCCTACCAAGGGAATATTACCCGCCATGACCAAACCGACTGTTTTGGGTTGTGAGTTTACCTTGTTGAGATTTAAATAATCATAATTTTTGACCCAATTTTGCAGTAAATCTTTACTTAAAAAGTGTGTCGCTATCTCTTGAATGGCTTTTTTTTGATTATCCGTTGTGAACCACGAATTATTATTTGCCGTTTGGCGCATGACGGCTTCCAGCTCATCTGAGGGTTCTAATAACTGTTTTCCAAGTGTTGCGAGGGCTTCAATTCGTTCTAATAATGTCATCGAGCATTTGTTTTACACGGGTTGCACCGAGTTTATTCATCGTTTCTATATTGTTTTCTGGAATATCGCCTACTTCTGGATAGGCTTCTAAGGCATTCGTTACACTGTCTTCGCGCAACAAGTGAAAGATGGGAAAAGGAGACCGATTCGTATAGTTTTCCACATCTGTTATATCCGTTTCGTCAAACTGATAATCTGGATGAAATGAAGCTATTTGTATAACGCCTTCTAATTCTACTTCGGCAAAAATGAATTCTGCCATATTCAAAAAATCAAGATATTCTTGAAAATCTTCTAATGCTTCTGGCAAAATAATAAGCGTTGTTTCCAATACTGAGGGGGTGGTTGAGACAAGCTCATTGGCTTCCAAAAGCAATGTTTCAGTCAATTTTTCAAGGTCTGTCTCTTCAAAAACGACGTATTTTATTTTATTGTTCCGAAAAGGATGCTTGGCGAATGGGCATAAATTTAAACCTATGACAAACCGTTCAATCCAGAGTTTTGTGGTCTTTACTATATGTTCTTTATCTTTCATGGCACAAATGTACTAATAAGGAATTAGGAATTAGGAAATCCTATTTCCTAATTCTGTGGCACGGGTTTTGGAAATGAAGAAAAGGTAAACGAATTTTATAATGAAAAAATTAACTACAAAACATGACGCGAATTTTAGTAATTGACGAAGAGGCAGAAATGCGACAGGCTTACAAATCCGTTCTTGAAAATTTAGATTGCCAAGTGGATTTGGCGAATGATGGCATTGAAGGGTTAGAAAGATTTTTGAACAAAATTTATGATGTTGTCATTAGTGAGTTCAATTTAGACAATTTTGACGGGATGCAAATGTTAGAACATTTCCAGCAAATTGATTGCAAAGTTCCTATTATTTTTTCAAGTGAGTTGGCTGATGAAGATGTGATTAGAGAAGTTTTAGAAAATGGCGCTGTTGATTTTTTACCAAAACCCGCGAAACTTGATCAACTTTTAATCAGTATTAGCAAAGCTATCTATTTTAAGCCCCATAATGTGACGGATAATAATGATACTTTACCGATGGCAGGTCGGTAAGACATTAAGTGCGACAACAAAGCCCAACTAATTGACAGTCAATTAGTTGGGCTTTGTTGTTTTAGTCATTATTTAATTGTCCAATAAAAATATGTGCCAAAAGACTACATTAAATGTGTCCATTCTTATTTGAAGTTTTACATTTGAGTAAAAAACACCTTGTATGTATCAATTCCTTCTCACTTTTCTTTTCGTTTCAAACACTTCTCTTTTTTGCCAAACTGTTTTGCTGGTTGATGGTATACCTTGTCCTATTGAAGGTTCTGCTCAAAGACTGAATGACCAAAATTTAAATAAATTAAAAAATCGCACCACATTTCCACAACAATCTGATTTTGAGTCTGCATTTAATTGGACAGAATTGTCTATATTTGAAGAAGATAGTCGTAAATTTGATAAAAATAAAGCGGGTATACTGAGGGGGTATGTTTTGCGTGTGCGGATGAGCGCGAAAGAAACGTGTAATTGCAACAATGAAAACCCAGAATTAAGGGATACGCATATTATACTAACGCCCAGCAGAGAACAGACAGGCGTTTTAGATCAAATCGTCGTGGAAGTTACGCCCCGAATGCGCCTTATAATGCAGAAAAGAGGCATTGATTGGTCTCAAGCTGCTTTGAAAAAACTGTATGGGCGAACAATAGAAGTACAAGGTTGGTTGTTATATGATTTTAAGCATGGTGATCAATCTGCTAAAGTTAAGCAAAAAACAAAAGGGGTGACTCGTTCAACGGCTTGGGAAATTCATCCTGTTACGGGCTTTAAGATTCTTTGAGTACCTGTTAAATAAAATAAAAAAACGCATTTTAAATAAAACCAAATCGTTATTTAGTTGTCTTAAAATGAAGGCAACCATTGGGCTTAATCATTGATGGGACAGATTTTTAAATTAAAACAAACATGAATTTACTGGATGGTATTCGATTGCACGAATTGGTGCTGATGATTTTAGGATTTATCCTTGGCTTAGTGCTGATATTTGTTTTTTTGTATATGGCTTTACGAGGTCGAACAAATTTGAAACTGCTATATGGCTTTATAGCCCCACTCATCATGATTGGGTATCCGAGTATTCAAAGTATTTCATTTAGCAAGGATATCATACAAATTGATAAATTAGTCAAAAAAGTCAATGACAATCCTTCAGATACAACAGCACAACGTGTGTTGATTGAACAAATCCAAACCCTTCCGAAATCAAGATGCGTGACAAGCCCTGATGCTTTGACGACGATTGCTGATGCACAATCTGCTCTTGGGCTTTATGACTCAGCCAAAGTAACCATTAATAGAGCCCTTGAACTCAGCCCGAATTCGGAAAAAGCGCAACATAGCCAACAAGATATTCAAGAGAAATGGAAAATTTTAAGGAATTTTGAGCAAAAAGTTGATAGAATCAAAGAAAATATGGATGATTTAGAGAAAAAACCGAACAACATCCAGTTACTCGATTCTATTGCTACACGTTTGAACGAAATAAAGAAAATAGATGCACCTGTGCGCGTTCAACAAGCCCATGCTGTTTTGGTCGCAAAAGCTGTCGCAATTATTGGTGAAAAACAAGCTGCGCAGCAAATTAATGATGCTATTTTAAAAGCAAATCCTAAATTAGAGGAAGCCAGAGAACTGAAAGAGGATTTGAAATCAAAAATTATTGAAAAACGTTTTGGGACAAAACGACCTAATATTAAAGTCCAAACCAATGAAAAAAAGACATCCACACCTGAAGCTAAACCATCTCCTACAGCACCAAAAGTAGATGCACCTGTACCTGTAAAAATAGATGTTAATAATTTAAAGTTCCAACTTGTTCCTAAGGGCGCAGAACAATTGAAAAAATGGGACAAAGACAATTAAAAAAGAGACAACGTCAGTGAAGCGCTGTATCTACGTAATGCTATTTTAGAAGATTATGAATCAGCTTTATTAACAGAAAACCTAATAGAACGTGATGAACTCATGGATGTCATTATTGTTGGCGGCGGACCAACGGGTGTGGAAGTTGCTGGCTCGTTGGCTGAAATGCGTGCAAATATTTTGCCCAAGGAATATAAAGAGTTGAATTACAAGCAAATGGATATCATTTTAGTGCAAGGTGGCGATCGGGTATTAAATACCATGAGCGAGAAAGCAAGCGAAAAAGCAAAACTTTATCTTGAAGAATTGGGTGTAAAAATAATGTTTGGTGATTATGTTTCTGATTTTGATGGCGAAACTGTCACTCTGAAAAGTGGGGCTGAACTAAAGTCTAAAAAAGTGATTTGGGCGGCGGGTATCGTTGGCAATCCCATCAAAGGGCTGCCCGCCGAGGCTTTTGTGCGTGGTAAACGCCTGAAAATCAATTCTTTTTGTCAACTCGAAAGTTCTGAAAATATTTATGCGATTGGCGACATTGCGTACATGGTTGAAGAGAAATATACTGAGGGGCATCCCCAAGTTGCTCAAGTAGCCATACAGATGGCAAAAAAATTAGCGGCAAATTTTAAAGCTATTGCCAAAGGTGAAAAGTCAAAACCTTTCCAGTACCGTGATTTGGGTTCAATGGCAACAATCGGGCGTAATAAAGCGGTTGTTGACCTTCCTTTTTGGCATTTTCAAGGTATTTTTGCTTGGTTTGTGTGGCTTTTCGTACATCTTTCCTCCCTTATTGGTGTCAAAAACAAAGTATTTGTTCTCATTAATTGGATTTGGAGTTATGTGACTTATGACCAAGCGTTAAGGCTTATTATCAGACCAAGGGTGAAAAATAGAACAAGAGATAATGGATAATGGATAAAATACTGAGGGGGGGAATACCAAATGTAAAGTAAATATCCTTTTATGTCATTTTTTCGAAAAAAATTAAATTAGGCGAAACAGACGAAAAAGTAATTTATATATGAACTTACGTTAAAATATCCAAATATTTAAGTGTAAACAATAATTTCTTAAATTATGCAGCGAATTTTCGCATAAATGTCTAATTTTGTCAAAGATATAAACAGACCCTTTCACTCGCTTCCAGTATATTATTAAGTAATATAATAATTCTCTAATTTATTTTTTAAACTAACTCTTTTTTGTATGAAAAAAACAATCCAAAATCTGCTAATAGTAGCGGGTTTACTATTCTGCACGACCACCATGATGGCGCAAATGACCATTTCGGGCACAGTCTCCGACAACAATGGTGGATTACCAGGTGTCAGTGTCGTCGTTAAAGGTACGACAACAGGCGCACAAACAGACGGTAACGGTAAATTCAGTTTTACAGCACCCAAAGGTGCGACAACCTTAGTCCTTTCCTCAGTCGGCTACACAACTCAAGAAGTGGCTATCCCTGCATCAGGGATTATAAACATCACGATGACTGAATCTACAAATGTATTAGAAGAAGTCGTTATCTCTACAGGTAGCCGTAACACACAACGCACCGTCACTGATTCTGCTTTGCCGATTGACATTTTGTCATCAAAAGACTTACAAAGTACAGGTCAAACATCTTTTGACAAAGCCTTACAGTACCGTGTACCTTCATTTAACACTGTAAATACGCCTGTTAATGACGCAACAACCCTACTGGACCCTTATGAAATACGGAACATGGGACCCAGCCGTTCATTGATTTTGATAAACGGTAAACGTAAAAATTTAAGCTCTTTATTGTATGTCCAGTTTTCACCTGGTCGTGGTGAAACAGGTGTTGACCTTTCCGCCATTCCAACGGAAGCCATCAAACGGGTGGAAATACTGAGGGATGGTGCTTCGGCGCAATATGGTTCTGATGCGATTGCAGGCGTTATGAATGTTATTTTGAAAGATAAATACGAGTACAGTTCTTTAAATATTTCCTCTGGTGTGACGAGCAAGGGCGACGGTGCAACATATGGTGTGGTATTGAATAGTGGCAGCAACTTGGGTGGCAAAGGCTTTTTGAACTACACTTTGGGATTCAATCAACAAGGTAATGCCATTCGTTCTGGCAAAATTGATGTACCGACTGAAATTGAAACTTTCGGTGATGGTGTCGGTAAAACAACCCCACAAAATACACTTATCACAAATTATCTGAAAGACTACCCTACTGGTGGCAACCTCAATGGGACAGGTGAAATCACATCTGCAAGATTCCTTATCAATACGGGTATTAACATCTCTGAAAAAGGTCAAATTTATGCGAATGCGGCTTTTATAGCTAAAAAAGTTGTCAGTAATGCCAACTTCCGCACACCTTATTGGCGACAAGACCGTGGTTTGTTGCACAGTCCAACAGACAATGGTGGTAAAAACTATTTGACAGCTGCTACTTTGGCTTATCCAAGCGATGGCGTTGACCTTTATAAAGGTTATATCGGCTATATGCCTTCTTTTGAAGGTGATTTGACGGATTATAACGCGACAATTGGTGTAAAGGATGAAATGAATGGTTGGAAAACAGATTTGAGTTTCACAACAGGCGGCAACAAACAACTTTATACCGTTAACAACACTGTCAATCGCGGTTTAGGCAAATTAAGCCCAACACGTTTCAAGCCGGGTGGTTTCAGTTTCAGCCATTATGTTGGTAACTTAGACGTGTCAAAAGCCATAACTGACCAATTTAGTGTGGCTTTTGGTTTAGAAGGTCGTTCTGAAACGTATCAAATCATCGCTGGTGATACCGCTTCTTACAAAGCAGAAGGGGCCAACTCTTTCCCAGGTATTGATGCCGTCAATGCTGCGACTAACTCTCGTTTCAACTTAGGTTCTTATTTAGATTTAAGTTATGATGTGACAAAAATTTCTTAATCAACGGTACAGTGCGTACAGAAAAGTACAGTGATTTTGGTAACGCAACCGTTTACAAATTATCTTCTCGTTATAAATTAGCAGATGAAAAAGTGGTCATCAGAGGTTCTTATTCAACAGGTTTCCGTGCACCAAGTTTGCACCAAATCTATGCACAATCCATCCAAGCCTCTTTTGCAGGCGGTACGATTGTTTCATCTGGTTTGTACAATAACCAAAGTGTGCAAGCGCGTCTATTGGGTATTCCGACTTTGAGACCTGAAAAATCTACAAACTTTACTTTGGGCGTCGGTTTGAACCCAAGTAAAAACTTAAATATTACGCTCGATTATTACAATATCAACGTTAAAGACCGTATTGTTTACAGTTCTTCTATTTCTTCTGATGACAAAACGACAGAATTATATAAAATCCTTCAAGCAGGCAGTTTGGCTTCCGTTCAGTTCTTTGTGAATGGTATCGAAACAAATACATCAGGTCTTGATTTTGTTTTGAATTATAGAAACGTCCAACTGGGTGCAGGTAAATTGGGTATCAACTTAGCGGGTAACATTAATTTGAAAAATGAAATCGTAGGTGCTGTTGCTGAACCAACACCCATTTCAAAAGCAGGTTCAAGCATTTTGAATGCTCAAATCCGTTCTTTGTTGACGGAAAGCCGTCCGCAATACAAAACCATCTTAGGTTTTGATTATTTCGTTGGCAAATGGGTTTTTAACTTGAACAATACTTTATTTGGACCAACGGGTTTCCGTGACTTGGACAATGGTGGTCCTGCGATGAACTATATCAAAGCCGTCTTTAAACCTGCCGTTGTAACTGATTTGAATATTGGCTACAACTTTACGGATAAAGTAAGCCTAAGCCTAAGTATCAATAATATTTTCAACATCTTACCAAAATGGGATTTGGAATACAACGAACTCAAAGCACCTGTTACTACTGATGAAAAGAAAACAGCATCTGATGCAAAAGCAACCTTAGCCGACGCTTCTAAAAAATCGTTGTTGCGTGGTTTCCTCGGTTTCAGCGGTCGTTACGATATTTTGGGGTACAACGGTTCGCAATTTAGCCAATTGGGTACTGTTTTGAATGGACAATTGACGATTAAGTTCTAATAGCAACATATTTTCGAATCTTATAGATTTCGTAAATCTCTATCATATCAATAATAAAAAGCGGTAATCTCAAAATTGAGGTTGCCGCTTTTTATTTTATACCCCCCTCAGTAAAAATGCCCAAACCGTTCATCCTCAAAATCGGAATGTGAGCATATTTCAATTCCCTAATACCTCAAACTTCATCTCTTTTATTTAATATTGCGCTCTTTTTAAACATAAATAAAGAACATACCTATTATACACATGAAAAAAGTATCAACACTAATTCTTTTATTATCCCTAACTGCTACCCTATTCAGTCAAAAAAGCAATGCCCTTGTGCGTGGCAATGTCTATAACAGCAACGGCGGTCAACCCATCCCTTTTGCGAATGTGATACTGAGGGGTACGACACAAGGCGGCACAACGGATGTGAATGGTTTTTATCAAATTCCTAATGTCAAAGCAGGTGATTACACACTTTTCGTCTCTTTTATCGGTTACGACAGCATCGAAACAAAAATATCGGTCAA
>JAYTUQ010000076.1:0-2469 GCA_043744455.1 Saprospiraceae bacterium
TAAAAATCAGAAAAGCGATATGCTCAACCCAGAGCACAGCCTTGTAACAGATACAGCTGTTTATTTTTTAACTTGGCGTACGACACCTTCAAGCCAACGCTTTCAAACGCTGTCGAACAACCTAATAAACCTCCCTACGCCAGAGGCTTGGTTTTGGCATACTGAAAAATTTATCGGTATTGACCGCCAGGTTTCTTATGATATCAGTGGTGGGAGTGCGGTTTATCTTCCTGAGATGAATACAGGGGAAGGATATGGATCTGAATTTGCAAATACAAGAACCATCATACTTCGTCCACTATTTATTGCCAGTGGTCAAGATGGTAATTTAACCCTTAGATGGACTGGGAATTATAAAAATCACTACACAACCATCAACGTAAGCGGTGTTACAGTTGGAAAAGATACAGCTTACGGTTATTCATTCAGAGAAAAAACATTTAACGTATCTGCTGCGCAAATAACAAGTGCGATGCCATTACAAATCGTTGGTGGTTATGAAGCAAACGATAATCATTCTTTAGGCATTGCAACGCTGGAATATGCTCGACAATTTAATTTTGAAAACAAAAATCAGTTTATATTCAAGATGCCAGCTGCTACGGTAGTAAAATACCTTGAAATTACTAATTTTTTAACAGGAACGAGCGCACCGATTCTGTATGACATGACCAATAAAACAAGATTAGTTACGACACTTGAAGGAGGTATAGTAAAAGTCGCCTTGCCACCTTCTACCTTGGAACGAACTTTAGTTTTGGTTGCAAGTAATGGTATTACTGTCGTCTCTACCATAACCCCCACGACGTTCGTTGATTTAAAATCTGACGGTGGTAATTATATCATGATTGCCAATGCCAAATTCTTTAATGACGGAACAGGTAAAAATTATGTTCAAGAATACGCTAATTATCGCGCCTCTACTGAGGGGGGTAGTTTCAAGCCAAAAATCATAGAAATACAGCAAGTACACGACCAATTTGGTTATGGTGTTAATCGTCATCCTTTGTGTTTGCGCAATTTTTCATATTTTATTAAAGAGAAGTGGGCAAATCCGAAATACCTCGTTCTTGTTGGTAAAGCAAAAGAATTCTCAGGTAATCGGTACAACGTTCCTTTTTCTGATATGAGTGATGTGCCTTCGTGGGGCTACCCACACAGCGATGTAATGCTTGTAACAAATGATAGTTCTATTGTGCCTGTTTTTCCAGTTGGGCGTATTCCGTTAAGTACGGCATCAGAAATGAAAGTGTATCTTGATAAGGTTAAAGAGCATGAAAACATCCTCAAAAATGCGCCCCAAACGCTTGAAGCCCGCCAATGGATGAAAAATGTCATGCATCTAAGTGGCGGTGGTAATGAAGGACCCATTATTAAAGATTACATGAAAAACTTTGGTGATACACTTCAAGCAAGTAAAGCAGGATTAAATATTACGACATTCTACAAGACAAGCCTTGATCCTGTCCAAATTGCTTTGAATGACCAAATATTTAATTTGATTAATAAAGGAGTTTCTGTTATCAATTTTTATGGTCACTCTGCATCCTCAACACTCGATTTTGATATTAACACTCCAGATTTTATGAATAATAAAGGTAAATATCCTTTGTTTGTTGCCTTAGGTTGTTCAGCAGGTAATTGTCATCAACAAGCAAAAGGCTTAGCTGAAAACTTTATTTTTTATAAAGACAAGGGTATGAGTGCTTTTGCGGGTACAACGGGTTCTTCCTTCCTAAATTCGCTCAATCGGTTTGCCAGTGTGTATTACAGCACAATGGGAACGGCTCGGTATGGTGAATCATTAGGAGAAATCACAAAAGCGACTTATGCACAATTCACTCAATCAACAGTGCAGAATGACTTAGGCTTAAAATCTGCGATTCAAGAGTTTCAAATCACAGGAGACCCAGCATTGCGTCTTTTTGCTGCGCCTGGATCTGATTATTTACCCGATGCCGCTTCTATAAAATTAGAACCGTCTGTTTTGACGGCACAAATGGACAGTTTTGCAGTTACCTTTACGATTAACAATATAGGTTCTACTATAAAAGACTCCATGACAGTTTTGATACGTCAGCAATTGCCGAATAATACATTTGTTGAGTTGGCTAAAAGACGCATACCGACCCCCCCCTATCAAAGCAGTTTTACTTGGCGTGTATCAATGCCCAAAGAAACTGCTTCGGGTTTGAACCGGTTGCATATTTTTGTGGATTCTGATAATAACATCAATGAGTTGCCTACCCCAAGTGCAAAAATTAATAATGAACTATTCGCATCAACGGGTGAAAAAGGTGTGCTTTTTTACATTCTTGATAATAACGTCAGACCTGTTTACCCAGCGGAGTTCGCGATTGTTAACAAAGTACCTATTGTTTTGAAAGCCTCTACGTCGAATGCTTTAGCAAAACCACAAAACTATATCCTCGAAATTGATACAACGGCTACATTCAATAGTCCCTTTAA
>JAYTUQ010000077.1:0-2467 GCA_043744455.1 Saprospiraceae bacterium
AGCTTTGCTGGGCTTTTGTTTGTTACCTTTTACTTTTATATCTTTATTCATCAGCGGTTGGGGGCAGACACAGCAATGAATTCCCTGCCTGCAGCAATACCCGACCGTTGTGCGTCAGGCTACTGAAACTCCCCACGACTTCGAACAAAATAACTCAATGACAAACGAACTCAAAGAAAAAGGCTACGTTCATTTGACAAATCAAAGTGAGAAACAACTGCAAGAAATATTAAATTCTCTTGGAGAGATAATTATGACAACAGATGTTGTGGTAAAAAAAGAGAGCAAAGGTTTAGTTACAACTGCATTTGGCATTGACTTTCATACAGACCATCACAGTGCAAAATTTGTAGCATGGTATTGTTACAAGCAAACAGATTTGGGTGGAGACAGTTTATTAATTAACGCAGAAAAATTATTTTTACAACTTCCTATTGAACAGCAAGAAAATTTGAAAACAATTGAACTTTTTGAACATAAGATATTCCCAGACGATAAAAGCAGTTATCCATTTGTAGAAATTGATAAAAATGGCAATAGACAATTTCATTGTTCTTTGGTAAACGACTGTGACAAAGAAAATTTTGCTTTTATTGAGTTTCAAAAATTAGTTTCAGAATCCCAACCAATTAAAATAAATTTAAAGTGCCAAGACATTCTCATAATTGACAACTATAGAATGTTTCATGGCAGGACACCGATTGAAGGAACTAAAGACCGCCACTTAAAACGGTATTGGATTAAAAATTAATTTTCAAATCTTAAAAACAAAAAAATGGAACAAGTAACATTAATGTACCCAGAGCCAATCAGTTTGGAGAGAATTTCTTTTCTAATAAACATGAAAAGCATTGATCCTGCAGTCGCTGAAATTAATCTTGAAATGATTAAAATGAAAATGCAAGAAGTGGAAGAAGGAGAAGGTTGGACACCTGAGCAATGCGACAGTGCAGAAATTGAATACAAAAGATATTTGCATTTGTGCAAAGTATTCGGAAAAGGTATTGTGCCAAACAAAATCATGGATAAGGTTTGGCATTATCATATTTTGGACACAAGAGCTTATGCTCAAGATTGTGAAAATGTTTTTGGACACATCTTACATCATTTCCCATACTTCGGAATGGGTGGCGAGCAAGACGCTATTAATTTAAAAAACTCTTTCGTCAAAACTAAAGAGAAATATTTAGCAACTTTCGGAGAAGAAATAGCAAGAGATAGTCAAGAGATGAAGTGTTGGCACGACTGTCAAAACAGGTGTCACAATGCATGTTCAAACAAGTAGCAAAGCCCGAACGCACAACAAAGGTATTGCTGCAAGCAGGGCATGACGTTGTTATCTTCGGCTGCGGCTCACTTTCAGCTTCGGTTTGGGCAGGACAAGCACCTTTGGGCTTTTATTTTTTATCTTTTACTTTTATAACTTTATTCATCATCGGTTGGGGTCAGACAGAGCAATGAATTCCCTGCCTGCAGCAATACCCGACCGTTGGCGGTCAGCTTAGAGCGACACTTACAACAGCATTAATTTTAAGAAAAATGAAAAAAATATATTTGATACTTTTTATTTTAGGTTTATTTCATTTCGGACAAGCTCAAACTATTGACACATTAATTGAGGTTGGGGGACACAAACTTCACTTCAACGTTATCAAAGGAGAAGGCGTTCCAATACTTTTTGAATCGGGTAACGGAGATGATGCCACAGTATGGAAAGACATTTTAAAATCTATTCACGACTCAACAGGGGCGACATTGATAACTTATGACAGAGCAGGTTTAGGTTTAAGTGGGATTGATACAGCAAAAATTAGTATATCTAACGAAGTAAAATCGTTAGATATTGGATTACATAAATTAGGTTTTTCCAAAAATATCTTTGTTGTCAGTCATTCTTTTGGCAGTTATTATACGACATTATTTACTTTAAAAAATCGTAAAAAAGTTAAAGGCATAGTTTTCATCGACGTTTTAACACCATGTTATTTTACGAAACAAAGAGCAAAAGAAACAAAAGAATCTGTTACCAAGGATGTTTGGTTAAGGATAAAAAAAGAGGCAATTGGACTTTACTACGTTCTTACTAATCTTGAAAAAATCTACGACTATACAAAAGACAAGAAAATACCGGCGAATATTCCATTGACAGTAATCGGAGCTGACATTCCACCACCAATTGTAAAAGAAACGGAGAGAGACGAATGGAAGAATTGCCTTAAAACTTTTGGAGAATTAAAAAATCATAGCTACATCTTAGCAAAGAATAGTGGGCATAAAGTATGGAAAGACAATCCATTGCTTGTGACAAATGAAATAACAATATTGTATCGAAGAGTAACTAAACCCAAATGACAGAAAAAAGCCGAACCGCCAACAAAAGGTTTTGTGCAATTGGGGCATGACGTTGCAGCAATCATCAGCAGTGCATATCCAAACTTTGGTTTCGGCGGACGGAATTCTGCCGGGG
>JAYTUQ010000078.1:0-2465 GCA_043744455.1 Saprospiraceae bacterium
GGATTACCAACGATATAAAAATATAGGAGCTGGAATAATAGGTTCAGGTGCAATAGAGTCGGCGCACAGAACGGTAGTACAAAAGAGGATGAAACAATCGGGGCAACGATGGAGTAACAAGGGTGCTCAAAATATGCTAAATCTAAGGGTGCTATCAATGAATAAACAATGGGATAAAGTGGTGGTGTTGATTAAAAAAGCAGCTTAACTACCATACGACAATTTTAAATGCACCCTGTTTGGAAGTTTCAATTTTAGTCGTAAGTTTGTAACCATTGTATAAGGTTAAACAACTTGGTTATGAGTGAATATTTATCGTTGTCAGAAGCGTCTGAACTAATTGGTAAAAGCAAAGAAACTTTAAGGCGGTGGGATAGAGAGGGCAAATTGTCTGCTGTCCGTGAGCCTATGAGCAATTACCGTGTCTATAGAAAAGCCGAATTGCAAACTTTGTTTTCCGACTTTCTAAGTCAAGATACAAAAGAAACTGTGTCAAATTATGTTGAACCCGAAAATGAATATCGGGTTTTGGAATTGTTTGCAGGTGCTGGCGGCTTGGCTGTTGGTATGGAAAAAGCCGGATTAAAATGTGTCGCATTAAATGAAATTGATAAATGGGCTTGTCAAACTTTACGCAAAAACCGTCCAACCTGGAAAGTGTTAGAAGGGGATATTAAAGCGTTTAAGTTTTCTGAATATCTTAATAAAGTAGATGTTGTAACTGGTGGTTTTCCTTGTCAGGCATTTAGTTATGCAGGCAAAAAATTAGGTTTAGCAGATGCAAGAGGAACACTTTTTTATGAGTTTGCAAGAGTTGTAAAAGAAGTAAATCCTCCGATTTGTATTGGCGAAAATGTTCGTGGTTTGTTAAGCCACGAAAATGGAAAAACTTTGCAAGGCATGATTTCAATTTTAGATGAAATTGGCTACAATGTTGTTCCTGTACAAGTTTTAAAGGCTATCAATTTTAAAGTGCCACAAAAAAGAGAACGATTAATTTTAGTTGGAATAAGAAAGGATATTGATTTGAAATATGAATACCCAAAACCGCACAAAAAAATATACAACCTAAGAGATGCTCTAAAAAAAGGCGAATTGTTTGAAAACAATGTGCCAAAATCAGAGGGTTCAAAATATCCCAAAAGTAAAATAGATGTTTTGGACTTAGTGCCTCAAAAAGGTTATTGGCGTGATTTGCCTTTGAAAATTCAAAAACAATTTATGGGTGGAAGTTTCTATCTCGGTGGCGGCAAAACAGGAATTGCTCGTAGAATAGGATGGGATGAGCCTTGCCTTACTTTAACTTGCAGCCCTGCCCAAAAACAAACGGAACGTTGCCATCCCGAAGAAACCCGTCCTTTTACTGTTCGTGAATATGCAAGGATTCAAACTTTTCCCGACGATTGGAAGTTTGAAGGTTCAGTTGCCCAACAGTACAAACAAATTGGAAATGCAGTTCCTGTAAATCTTGGTAGAGAAGTTGGTTACTCAATTGTGAAATTTCTTAATCAATATTACAGCTTGTCAAAACCTAAATAGTAACTGTAATTCTCAAAAGTTATTTGGTCTAAAATGCTACGTTTAGAAGTTTTTGTTTCTGATTTTATTTCGTCAATTGCAGAGTTTTCTATGGCTTCGCTGCTGTGTTCAATAGAGTTTAAGTAATCTTTTATTGCTTTTGGTAATACCTTGTAAAGTTGCAAAAGTGCGTCTTGCTTACCCGAAAGCAAAGCATAAAATTGGTCGCCTGAAATTTTGTAAACTCTGCTATGGCTGTATTCTTTGCCATTTATGTCGCCACTCAATAACTCACAAAAACTCCCTTTTGCTAAAATCTGTACCCAATAACATTTCGCTTTTTTATAGTCGTTTGCATAACGAGCCAACTTTTGAAACAGAGCTTCGGCTGCACTGCTGTTCATTGTGTTGTGTTTGTTTTTAATGTCGGCAAATAAAGTATTGTCTTTGGCTTTAATGTCAAAGCCACTTAAATTGCCAACTTCAAATCCAACGATGCCACCCAAAACCTGTTCATGAAAAGTACCAATAGAATTATTGATGGATTTATCTATTTGCCGTAAAATTTCAGATTGGATAAGGCTTTCCTCGTCAATGTCATTGAATTTTGAATCAAAGGTTAATTTAATTGTGTCAACTTTATTGGTATAAAAATTCTTTTTGGTGATATTGTTTTTGGCTTTTAAATATGCCTTATGAAGATTGCCAATGCAGCTTAATAAATGCTTGTCCGATATAAAATTTACGTACTTATTTTTCATCAGAATTTTTGCGTTAGTATTAGACCGCTAAAATAACAGTTTTTGTTGAGGTTTTGTCTGTCTGCTTGAATTTGCAGAGTGGTCGTGTAGAATGACAGCTAACGGTCGGGTATTGCTGCAGGCAGGGAATTCATTGCTGTGTCCGACCCCAACCGCTGAAGAATAAAGATATAAAAGTAAAAGATA
>JAYTUQ010000079.1:0-9546 GCA_043744455.1 Saprospiraceae bacterium
AAAAAAGAAAATTCTTCTTATCACGCAGGAAATGGAACCTTATACAGGACTTTCCGAAATTGCAGAACTTGCCTACCGTCTTCCACTTTTTTTAAATGACAATAAATGCGAAATTCGTATATTAATGCCACGTTTTGGTACTATAAACGAGCGTCGTCATAGATTACATGAAGTTGTTAGACTTTCAGGTATGAATATTATCGTTAATGACGATGATTATCCACTTATTATAAAAGTTGCTTCGTTGCCAAATAGCCGTATTCAGGTTTATTTTCTGGACAACGATGAGTTCTTTAAGCGCAAATCTGTCTTCGAAGATTCTGAAGGCAAAGACTTTGACGACAATATCGACCGCGCTGTTTTCTTTTGCAAAGGTGCTATCGAAACAGTTCGTAAATTTGGTTGGGCACCTGATATCATTCATTGCCATGGTTGGATGACGAGTTTGATACCGCTTTATCTTCGTACTGCCTATAAAAATGACCCTATTTTTCAGTCGTCAAAAATTATTTATTCACTTTACGATACCTTGCAACAAGAGTTTACTTTTGATGAATTTAGTCCTAAAGCATCTATAAACAACCTTGAAGAAGAGGATTTGCTTGATTATCGTACGGGTGATTTAACAGACTTACACAAAGGAGCCATTATTTATGCGGATGCTGTTATCCGTGGCAGTGAAACAATGAATGAAGCAGTTGAGTCGGCACTTGTGCAATCTGAAAAACCTATTTTGGATTATACAAATGTCGAGACAGGTCTTCCGCCCATTTTAGAGTTTTATAACTCATTGGAGGTCGCAGAAGAAGTGGGCTAAGTTTTTTTTTATGCAACTTTCTGCAAGTTCGAAACTTGCGGAAAGTTGCAATACATTTTATCGTCTCTATTTTCCTATCCAAAATCTGCTCTTACAAAAAAATTACACAGGACACACAGCCCCTCTCAGTATACTGACGTTATAGGTCAGACAAAAAAATCTTAGCAAAAAAAAATATGAAAAACTTCTTCATTGCCAGCGTTTGTCTTATCGGACTTTTAATCGTTGGGGCTTGTAATAAATCGAGCCAATTGGGTGCCGACCTTTTTGACAGCAGCAAGCTTGATTTAAAATTTTCGGATACGCTTATCAGTATGACCGCCGAAACTGAAAATCCAGATTCGGTGGTGGCACTAAATTTATCTTCGACAAATCCTACGACATTAAATTTATTGCCTTTGGGCAAAATGTATGACCCCGTTTTTGGGGTGACTGATGCACGGATATTTGCAAATTTCTCTTATGGTACTTCAAAATTAACTTTAGATGGTGCTGTAACTTATGTTTTGGATTCAACGGTTTTGGTATTGACTTACAATGCTTTGGATACTTATGGTGATACAACGCAACAGCAAAATTTAGGTTTTTATCGTCTGGCTGCCTCTGAATCTTTGACAGGTGATAATTTGAATCTTTATACAAATAAAAAATATCAGTCAGAGACGAAGGCACTTGGTTCTTTGACTTTTACACCCAAGCCTAATACAAGAGTGCGGATAAACGACTCGATTTCCCAACGTCCACACATTAAGTTCAAATTGGATTCTACTTTTGGCAAAGCGTTGCTTGATACTGCTGTTCATAGCACCACAAATGCTTTTGGCGGTGATATTCGGAAGTATTTTCGCGGTTTTGAATTGCGCTCAGAACAGACAACGAATGCGATGTTGAGTTTTAATGTAGCCGATGACTCGACGGGTATTTATTTGTATTATCATAAGTTAGGAGATACAGTAAAGTTAAACCACCTTTTCCGTTTTACAACGACAACTTATCCTTATTTTAACCATAATTATGCCGCAGGGACGATTAATAAGTTTTTGAACGGTAAAAAAACAGCTTCGGGTGACTCGCTCATGTTTGTTCAAGGTATGGCGGGTACGAATGTCAAATTTGAATTTCCTAATTTGAAAAAGCAATTAGGCACCGCGGCTATCAATCGAGCAGAATTAGAATTTACAGTCTTGGAAGACTCCACTAATAAATATTTACCTATTGAACGGCTCATACTTACAACTGCCTCAGGCTCGCCCGTGAATGATTTGCTGCGCAATAGTAGTTCTGTTTTAGCAGAATATGGTGGTACATTGGTCACACAAGCGGGAAATATTCGGCGTTATAAGTGCAATATCTCTCAGCATTTGCAAGACATGCTGTACGGTAGAGCAGGAACGGTACTCTATCTTATACCTGATAATACACGTGGGCCTATTCCTAATAAACAAGGTGCGACTCGGCGTGTCGTACTTTATGGTACAAAACATTCAAAATATCCAGCAAAACTAAATTTGTATTATACGAAGCCTTAATATGGTTATTTGTCATTAAGTCATTTGTCATTACAGGGCATCAACCTAATGACAAATGACTTAAATATACCCCCTCAGTAATTGTAACTTTTTTACGACATTTTAGTAGAAAAGAATACCTTTACGAAGTTGAAAATAATCTTATACCGCATCCAAAACCTAATTAAAATATGTGTGGAATAGTTGCTTACATCGGGTCTAAACAAGCCTACCCGATTCTCATCAAAGGCTTACAGCGATTAGAATATCGCGGTTATGACAGCGCAGGTGTTGCCCTTTTAAATGGTAGCCTCAAAGTTTATAAGAAAAAAGGAAAAGTCAGTGAGCTTTTAGCTTATGCCCACGATAAAGACATTGCCGCTACCATAGGCATCGGGCACACACGTTGGGCAACACATGGTCAACCAGATGACATCAATGCACATCCGCACATGTCAGGCAATGGTCGCCTCGTTTTGGTGCATAATGGTATTATTGAAAATTATGCAACCTTAAAAACAGCTTTACAGAGACTCGGACACGAGTTTGTCTCTGAAACAGATACAGAAGTCTTAGTGCATCTCATCGAGGAGTTGCAAGAGCGCGAAAACTTACCCCTTGAAGAAGCAGTACGTATTGCCCTTTCAAAAGTGCATGGCGCATATGCCATCGTCGTAATGGATAAGGAAGACCCGTCAAAAATCGTTGCCGCTCGTAAACAAAGCCCTTTGGTTTTAGGAATTGGTCAAGGCGAATTTTTATTGGCTTCTGATGCAACGCCTATTGTGGAACATACCAAACGTGTGGTTTATTTGAACGATGGTGAAATCGTTACGGCGCGTATGGATGGCTCATTTGAAATCAAGACCATAAATAATCAAATACAAGCACCTTTTATCCAGAAATTAGATTTAACAATTGAAGCATTAGAAAAAGGTGGTTATGATTATTTTATGCTCAAAGAAATTCACGAACAACCTCAAACTATAGCTAATGCTATGCGTGGACGGGTCAACTCAATACAAGGTTGGGCACGTTTGGGCGGTATGGAAGACCATTTAAACCGTATTTTGAATGCTGATAGGCTTATTATTGTCGCTTGCGGCACGTCTTGGCACGCCGGTTTGGTCGCTGAATACTTGTTTGAAGAGTTGGCGCGTATGCCCGTTGAAGTCGAATATGCTTCAGAATTTCGTTACAGAAACCCTGTTATTACCGATAAAGATGTTGTTATTGCCATTTCACAATCAGGTGAAACAGCAGATACATTAGCAGCCATTCAAATGGCAAAAGAGCGTGGTGCTTTGATTTATGGTATCGTCAATGCGGTGGGTTCGAGTATTGCCAGAATGACAGACGGCGGTTCTTATATCCACGCGGGACCAGAAATTGGCGTTGCTTCTACAAAAGCTTTTACGGGTCAAGTGACTTTATTGACTTTGATGGCGTTGGAAATTGGTTATAAACGTGGTAAAATTAGTAAAAAAGAGTTTTTACGCTTGATAACCGAGTTAGAACAAATTCCTGCAAAAGTTACGGAAGTCCTAAAAATCAATAAAGCTGTCGAGTATATTGCAGGCGAAATCAAAAATTCAAATAATGCTTTGTATTTGGGGCGTGGCTACAATTTCCCCGTTGCGTTGGAAGGTGCATTGAAACTGAAAGAAATTTCTTATATCCATGCTGAAGGCTATCCCGCCGCAGAAATGAAGCATGGACCTATCGCTTTGATTGACGAAAATATGCCTGTCGTTATCGTTTGTACCAATCAAAGTGCTTATGAAAAAATTGTATCGAATATTCAAGAAGTTAAAGCACGAAAAGGCATCGTTATTGCCATCGTTACTGAGGGGGATACAGTTATCAAAGAATTAGCAGATTATACCCTCGAAATACCAGATACGGCTGAACCTTTGACACCGCTTTTGTCCGTTATTCCATTGCAATT
The DNA here is from genome assembly GCA_043744455.1 of Saprospiraceae bacterium. Lineage (GTDB taxonomy): Bacteria > Bacteroidota > Bacteroidia > Chitinophagales > Saprospiraceae > JAAFJT01. The sequence goes on from JAYTUQ010000079.1 coordinate 4,274, forward strand.
ATTGTCTTATCATATAGCTGTCATGCGGGGCTGTAATGTTGACCAACCTCGTAATTTAGCAAAATCAGTGACTGTTGAGTAATAATAGAGCTAAGTCATTGCCTAAAAACTTTAGGGGAATTTTAAAAAAACGCCTAAAGTTTTTTAGTCAATATTAAATTTTATTAAATGACGTTTATGTTTAGGAAGTTTGTTGTACGACATAAAGTTTTCTAAACAGGGCGGTCCGAAAGATGGTGTATAAAAATCACCCCCTCAGTAAAATTACCCAAAAATGAACAATGTACAACCCTTAAAAGTTAACTATAATAGTTATCTAACCTTTATCTCAATACATAAAGTTAATATAAAAAGTGAAAAAAGATAAAAAAGCCATACCCGATATGGCATATAATACGCAGCAAGAATTCCTCATTATGCCTGAGTACGGACGTAATGTGCAACAACTTGTGCGTCATGCTCAAAAACTTGAAGAAACTGCTTATCGGCAACAATTCTGTGAGCAAATAGTAGATTTGATTCAACAACTCTATCCACAAAGCAAAAGCGTAGAGGATTATCGTGAAAAACTCTGGAAACACCTTTTTCATATTGCGAAATATGACTTGGACGCAACGACACCGAGTGGGCTTGTGCCACGTCCTGAAGATGCTAAAAAACGTCCTGACCGTGTACCTTATCCCTTTTCAGATACGCGATTCAAACATTATGGTAACAATATCCAACGTCTCATACGCCGAGCTGTAGAAATGGAAGAAGGTCCCGTTAAAGAAGGTTTCGTTCAAACTATTGGGTCTTATATGAAATTAGCTTATAAGACATGGAATCGCGAGCACTATGTCAATGATGAAATCATCAAAGGAGACCTTGAAACACTTTCTGGAGGTAAGTTAACGCTTGAAGATAATAGCCGTATTGATGGTCTTGCGAATGCGAGTCGAAATCGAGGACGTGACAATCGTGATAGCCGCGACAGTCGCAGTAGTGGCACACGTGATAACCGTGATAACCGCACGGCTAGTGGACGTGATAACCGTGACAGCCGTAGTAGTAGTGGACGTGATAGCCGTAGCGGAAACGATAATCGCGACAACCGTAGTAGCGGTGGACGTGATAACCGTAGCGGAAACGATAATCGCGACAACAAAGGAGGAAGCCGCGATAATAAAAACAACAACAATAACAACCGTAAACGGAAATAATCCTTATATCATAAGCATTTGGTCTAAAAAAACAAGAAAGCCATTTTTACTTCAGCAGTAAAAATGGCTTTCTTGTTTTTGTATTCTTAAATGACGCGATTATTCCTTATTCGCCAATTGCCCACAGGCGGCATCAATATCCTTTCCGCGTGATTTGCGCACCGTTACCGCCACACCGTTATCACTCAAATATTGCGCAAAACGGTCAATGTTATCTTCTGCGGATTTCAAAAAAGGGGCGTTGTCAATCGGATTGTATTCGATGATGTTGACGCGAGCAGGAATGCGTTTGCAGATTTTGACTAAGTTTTTAGCATCTTCAAGCGTATCGTTGAAATTTTGAAAAGCGATGTATTCAAACGTGATACGATTCCTTGTTTTGTTATAAAAATAATCCAAAGCAGCGACGAGTGCGACGAGGTTGTTACTCTCATTGATAGGCATAATTTCATTGCGTTTCACATCATCTGCTGCATGAAGCGAAATTGCGAGGTTGAAACGCACATCGTCATCTGCCAATTTCCGTATCATTTTGGCAATACCCGCCGTCGAAACCGTGATGCGTTTGGGTGAAAAATTCAAACCTTCACAAATCAAAGCAACGCTTTTTAATGTATTGGCATAATTCAACAACGGTTCTCCCATACCCATATACACCACATTGGTCAATGGATGTCCAAAAGTCTCGATAGAATGGCGATTAACGATAGCAAATTGATCATAAATTTCAGCTGGGTCCAAATTGCGAATACGTCCCATGCGTCCCGTGGCACAAAATGTACATGTCAAAGAACAGCCGACTTGGGTGGAAACACAGACCGTAAAACGATTGTCTCGCGGCACAGGAATCAAAACAGCTTCAATCATTAACCCATCGTGCAATCGGTAACGACCTTTCAAAGTGCCATCTAATGAATGTTGCAATTTGTCTTCTATAAGGGCATTTATAACAAAATTTTCGTTCAATTTTTGACGAAAATCCTTAGATAAATTGGTCATTTCATCAAAACTCGTGGCAGATTTTGTCCATAGCCATTCATAAATCTGCGCTGCGCGAAACTTTTTTTCACCCAAAGCAATGATATCCGCTTCTAATTGCACTTGATTGAGCAGACGAATGTCTTTTTTTATTTTTTCCTTAATTTCAGTCATTAGTAAAGCGTTTACACGTTTAGCAAACTTTTAAAGTTTCCTAAATTCAGTCGTAACTTATTGATTGTCAATATTTACAATATTTATACAATTTTGTAAATGGGCGTTGTAAACGGCTGTCACTTTTTCCAAAACAAACCGATACGCCGTTTGACATCCTCGCGGATATTGATATAAAAGATATTAAAATCCCCTGCATGGAAGTTTTTGCTGCGTATCAAAGCACTGCCCCTGAAAGACGGTTTACGAATCCATAAAATACCTTTATGGATTTGGGCATCCGTCAAGCCTGGATCTGTTTTTTTAAATCCTAACAACACACCACCTTTGTGTTTTTCGTCAGAAACATAGTCCATATCCGTTGACATACTGAGGGGGTTGACAACAGCAATATTATCCCCTGTTGGAAATTTGGGTTCATAGCCTTTTTCAAAAGTACGCCAAGAGCAAAAACAGCCTGTTTGATTCGGATTAGCGCAAACTGGAATGGTATTAAAAGCTGTTGTCGGAATTGGTAAACCAATTATATAAGCCACGACGAGCCTGTTTTTCAAGGGTTTATCGTCGAAAAACTCTTTAAGCAGCCGTGCTGCGTGTTTCGTCCCCTGCGAATGTGAGGCAATAATGATGGGACGACCATTGTTCCACGTTTTCAAATAATATTCAAAGGCACGACGTACATCGTCATAAGCGAGTTCAAAGGCTTGGTCTGCTGATGCCTTATCTTTTGTTAAAAAAGCCTCAAAGTGTGCTTGCCGATAACGCGGTGCATACACACGTGCTGAACCATTGAATAAACTGGCTTGATATTCAATCGAACCCTTATCCGTTTTGTCATTCAGTTTTTTATTATTCACATCACCATTCCATTGGTCATTACCGCGCTGACGGGTATAAGTGGTTGGGTGTATAAAAAAAACGTCCACCTCCGCTGTGGCTTGTTCATTTTTTAAACCTGAATTGGCGGGAACTAAATCGGCGAGGTCACTTTTCTCAGGGTGCGCTGCCCAATATTTGAGGTCTTCATACTGAGGGGTAGGCGAAACTTTATTGATATCGAATCCACCTATTGGCTTTTTTGAAGCACAACTTTGTAATAGCCCCATCAATAAAAAAAAGAAAACTAAGTTTTGAGAGCGAATAATTTTTATATTAATAAGTTGATAGTTTAATAAATACATGGTTATCAATGGTTTATGTTAAAATTTAAAGTACGAACTAAATCGTGTTTTGGATTTTAGTTATCTCTGATACTGATTTATGACTTTTCAACGCTCCTATCTATTGCGTTAAACAGTGAGGGACTGACTAAGTTTTTACATTAAGATAGAATTTCCACCATTTCTAACCAATCTGGATTAATCGTTTGGTGATATTTAATGGATTCATCAAATGGTGTGTATGAAATCTCGTTAGCAATTTGACCAATCGCTACACCGATTTTGCCATCGCGCAACGCTCGAACGGCTTCCATACCCAAGCGGCTTGCCAAAACACGGTCAGAAACTGTCGGACTTCCGCCCCTTTGGATATGACCTAAAACAGTAACCCGAATGTCCTTTGATAACAATTTATCTTTGATTTGTTTCACCACTTCAAACGCATCGCCTGCTTCGTCGCCTTCGGCAACAATAACAATACTTGCCCGTTTTTTATTTTCATAATTGGTATTCAATGTTTTCACCAAAGCATTAAGGTCAGTAAATGACTCTGGCACAAGCACCGCCTCTGCACCCGTCGCTATCGCAGCCCGCAAAGCGATAAAACCTGCATCGCGTCCCATGACTTCAACAAAGAAGACACGCCCATGCGAATTAGCCGTATCTTTTATTTTATCAATGGCTTCCATCGCCGTATTGACCGCCGTATCGTAGCCAATGGTATAGTCTGTACCATACAAATCGTTGTCAATCGTCCCTGGCGTACCAACGATTCGGATGTCTGGATGTTCACCCATGAATACCAAAGCCCCTGTATAAGTACCGTTGCCACCGCACGCAACAATGCCTTCGATACCCATTTTTTGCAAATGAGCATAGGCTTTGTCACGACCTTCGACAGTCATAAATCGTTCAGAACGTGCTGTTCCCAGCTTCGTACCGCCTAATTGTAAACTATTGGAAACATCTTTTGAGGTCATTTCAAACATATCTCCATCAATCAACCCTTCATAACCATTGCGGATGCCCACAACGCTCATACCATAATATAAAGCAGTACGCACTACTGCCCGCACATTGGCGTTCATGCCTGGCGCATCACCGCCTGATGTAAATACAGCTATTTTTTTCATAAATATTTGATTTTCAATTTGTTTGTTTCAATAGACCCCCTTGATGCCTTTGGCTTCATCACGCTTTTGGGCGTGACAGAATTCACGCACATTCGAGCACAAAGAAACGATAGAACGAGGTTTTTTTTTGTATTTTAGGACAGGAAAAGAAAAATATAGTTACCCGACAGGTTTTTTAATTTAAAAAAAGAAATATTAATTACTAAAGAGATTTTTTAATTTATGGAGAGAAATATTAATTACCGAAGAGATTTTTTAATTTATAGAGAGAAATATTAATTACCAGAGAGATTTTTTAATTTATGGAGAGAAATATTAATTACCGGAGAGATTTCTTAAGTTAAAAAATGAAAATATTAATTATGTTTTGCTATAATCAACTGAATTAGAACTGTTACAAACAAAACAAATATGACTATAATAAATGCCCAAAATACTGCATTAAAATTTCACCTAACAGATTTTCTGCATTACATTTGCTCATCACATTGTCAAAACAAATTACAAATGAAGCAAAAGACAACCCTAAGTTCAGCTATTTCAAGCTATTTCAAGCTATTTCAAGCTATTTCAAGCTATTTCAAGCTATTTCAAGCTATTTCAAGCTATTTCAAGCTATTTCAAGC
>JAYTUQ010000080.1:0-9524 GCA_043744455.1 Saprospiraceae bacterium
CATTTTCCATTTTCCATTTTCCATTTTCCATTTTCCATTTTCCATTTTCCATTTTCCATTTTCCATTTTCCATTTTCCATTTTCCATTAAAAAAAATGACTTTTCACGCTAACGGAAAACTTTTACTCACAGGCGAATATTTTGTCCTCGACGGGGCAACGGCTTTAGCTTTACCGACAAAATTGGGGCAATCCCTCCTCGTTGAGCATGAGCCAGAAGTGCATGGCAAAAGTATGTTTTGGTGTTCTGTGATGCCAGAAAGTTTGCCGTGGTACAGTGCTTTGTTCCATATTCCAGGTCTTTTTGTTAAAATATCAGATGGAACGATTGATTTCAGCCAAGGCTTGATTAAGGCTTTTAAGGCAATTGAAACCCTGAAACCTGGCTTTTGGGAAGATAAAAACGGCATAAGTCTCACCACAAATTTAGAATTTCTACACAATTGGGGTTTGGGTTCTAGTTCTACTTTGATTTGGTTGTTGGCAAAATGGGCAAAAATTGACCCTTTTGCCTTGAATGACTTGACTTTTGGCGGCTCGGGTTACGATATTGCTTGTGCTGGAGCAAGCAAACCGATTTTTTTTGAAAGAAAAAACAAACAACCGACATTTACAGAAGTGGATTTTAAACCGCCTTTTGCAGACCATCTATATTTCGTTTTTTTGAATCAAAAGCAAAACTCACGCGAAGGTATTGCCCGCTATCGCGAAAAAGCGAAAAACATACCCCCTCAGTATTTTGACGATATTTTAGCATTGACCGATGCTTTTTACAAGTCTTCAAAACTTTCTAATTTTGAAAAATTAATTGTAGAACATGAGAAAATTGTCGCTTCCGTTATTGAATTGCCACGCGCTAAGTCCTTGTTTTTCAATGACTTTTGGGGTGAAATAAAATCTTTGGGCGCATGGGGCGGCGATTTTGTCATAGCAACGAGTGAGCGTTCTTTTGAGGAAACAAAACAATATTTTGAAGGCAAAGGCTTTGAAACAGTATTGAGGTATAACGATTTGATACTATGATTTTTCTGACACGAATTTCACCAATTACACGAATTAATCCACTAAATTCAATCCGTATAATTGGTGTAATTGGTGAAATTCGTGTTAGAAAAACCTAACGTGGCACATCTATTTTTTTAACAATTTCATTAATCACATCTTTTACATCATAACCTTCCATCTCCCTTTCAGGTGTCAAAATGATGCGATGATTTAAGACAGGATAGGCAACATACTGAATATCTTCAGGAATCACAAACTCACGTCCATTTATCGCTGCCATCGCCTTAGCTGCCTTCAAAATAGCCAACGACGCACGTGGCGATGCACCCAAATAAATATCACCATTATTGCGTGTATTGTGGACAATATTGGCAATATAATCCACTAACTCCTCTCTAATATGTACTTTTTCGACTAAATATTGACAGGCTTTGATTTGCTCCCCCCTCAGTACAGGCTTCACTTCTTCCGTTTTTACTTGCTTAAAATCCTCTTTAAAACGGCGTAAAATCAGTTTTTCTTCCGCCAAACTGGGATAATTGATGTTAATTTTGAACAAAAAACGGTCAAGTTGCGCTTCGGGCAGTCTGTAAGTACCTTCCTGTTCAATCGGGTTTTGGGTGCCTATGACAAAAAACGGAAACGTCATCAAATGCGTCGTACCGTCCACCGTCACTTGCCGTTCTTCCATCACCTCAAACAAAGCGGCTTGCGTCTTGGCGGGTGCGCGGTTGATTTCGTCAATCAAGACGATATTTGAAAAAACAGGACCTGCATTGAAGTAAAATTGCGACGTTTGGGCATTAAAAACCATCGTCCCCATGACATCACTCGGCATCAAGTCGGGCGTAAATTGGATACGGCTGAAACCCGCATCAATCGTTTTTGCCAGCAACTTCGCCGTCATCGTTTTGGCAATACCGGGTACGCCTTCGAGCAAGACATGACCATCACACAGGATAGCGATATTCAACAAATCCATCAATTCATCTTGTCCAACAATGACTTTTGACAGTTCTTTTTTAACCGCATCAACGGCATTACGCACAGGCGTTAAGTCCAAACGGTTTTCATTAAAGGTATTTTCTACCCCCTCAGTATTTTGGGGTGTTAGTTCTTGGTTTTCCATTTTTGGTGAATGAGTTTTTTACTTTTTTCTGTAAATTTTATAATTCTAACTTTAAAATCTATCCTTTATGAATCGCTGGATTTATCATAATATTGCCTCCCAAATATGAGACATCCCGAATTTTATTACAAAATTCAGGATGTCTCATATACAAAATGACCGCGCGATTCACTTGTTATTTTTGCCCTTTTAATAAATAATCTGTAATAATTTGTTTAACATTACTTATAGGATATTCCATATAATCTGCAATTGTTTCCGCAGTCATACCTTTTTTGTATAGGTTAATAATAGCCTTTTCGATACCTTTTTCGATACCTTTTTCAGTTCCTAATTCGTGACCCTTTTCAACGCCTATTTTATAAAGGGCGTCTGTATCTATATCATAAGTAATTGGCATTTCTTGTGCAATTTTAATTGTTAAACCTTCAATTTTTCTAAGTCTTGATAAAAAGACGAGTTGTTTAATGTATTTGGATAATTCACTTTTGTTTTGACAAAAGGCTTTCAATTGGCGAACGATTAACCGCAAAATACTTTCCGCTTTTTCAGGCGGATAATCTGCTAAAATGGCTAAAATAATCACGTCAGGTACTTGCGATTGCAAAAGTTCAGTATGGTCAAACGCATGAATATTAATCAAATCAAAACCGCGATAAACTTGATTTTCAGGTAATTGTGTAGGCATTGTCGGTTTATATGTTCCCAAATAGATAACAATATGCCGAATTTCCATCTTTTTTAGATTCAAGGCAATGCCATGATATTCTGATTTTCGATAAAGCATATCAGGCTCATTTTCAGTTTGAAACTCAATATGCAATAAAAATATTTCACTGTCTTCGGTTTCTATTTCATAAAAAAAGTCCATCTCTCTTTCGAGTGTGGTTTGTATTTTGGCTTTGTAAGGCTTAAATATTTTTATTTTAATGCCTAACCTGCGCTCAATAAGGGGCATAAAAATCGCTTTTGCATCTTCTTTAAAAATTTTATCGTAAATATTGCCTTCATATTTTTTGTTATCTGAATCAATCTTTTTCTTCGGTTTTGTTTGTTTTTTAGCCATAAGGTCAATGAAGTTAGGTTAGTTTTCTTATGTAGTTCTTTACAAAGTTAGTTGTATTTGAGCAAGTCTCAAAACAATTTTGATATATTTTAGAAGCGGAAAATCATATCTTATTGCAAAAGTGGGCGAATCAATAGGAAAAATTAATCTACTGTATCGTATTCACCTTTAAAAGCATAATAGCCAAATAACACCAATCCTCCTAAAATTACAGGAATAGAAACGGGGATAACCGTTAATGCAAAAATCATATTCTCTTCTGGATTTTTGACCAAACTGCCGCTTGTAATAGCTGTAATCAAATAATATTCTGCGAACAGTCCTAAAGCGATACAAAGTAAGCCAATTAATTTTTTTATATTATTCATAATTTTTTGATTTTAAGTACTTTAGAATAAAATTTGAAGAAAATACTGAGGGGGTCATTCCGCCATATTTTCGCCCAATTTATTGCTTAAAAATATGGAACCGATGATGCAACAAACGGCTGCAATCGCAATCGGATAATACAAACCATCGAATCGGGCTGCGCCGCCTGCCGCTGCTAAAGCCGTTGCGATGAAAGGGGTTAAACCACCGAATATGCCGTTACCGATATGATAAGGTAAGGACATAGAACTATAACGAATACGTGTTGGAAATAATTCAACTAAAAAGGCTGCAATCGGTCCATAAACCATCGTTACGAGCATGATTTGAATAAACACCAAAAACATCATCATCCAATAGTTGCTTTTTGAGAGATACACCGTCTTGTTAACCTCTGGTTTAATAGCGGTTTGGGTTGCATCTGCCAATTTTGTTTCTTTTGTTGTGGTTTCTATATATGTACCGTCGGTATAAGAGCTTCGTAATGAAGTCGTTGTGATAATATCTGAAAGATTTTTAGGACTATTCGCCATTGTCGTCATCTTCAATGATTTATCAGCCACAAGCGTTTTTTGCGTTTCGTTTGCCAAACTGTCCATGGCTTTATAAATCGGCATATAAGCGCAAACAGCGATAAACATACCTGCCATCATAATCCATTTCCGCCCTACTTTATCAGACCAACGCCCAAATACGACGAAAAAAGGTGTTGCCAAAGCAATCGCAATGAGCATTAAGCTAACACGCTGGTCATCATGAACTTTTAAGGTGTTCTGTATGAATGAATTGGCGTAAAATTGCCCTGTGTACCACACAACACCTTGACCAGCAGTTGCGCCAAAAAGGGCAAGCAGAACCATTTTTAAATTCGTTTTGTTGCCAAAACTTTCTTTTAAAGGGTTGGCTGAAATTTTTCCTTCTGATTTGATTTTGGCGAACAAGGGCGATTCTGCCATTCGCAAACGGATAAAAACCGAAACAGCAACTAAAAAAATGGAAATCAAAAAGGGAATTCGCCAGCCCCATTCGTTGAAGGCTTCTGCCCCGACTTGATGTTTTGTAATCCAAATAACGCCCAATGCTAAAAATAAGCCCAAAGTAGCTGTTGTTTGTATAAAACTTGTGTAATAACCGCGTACTTCCGCCGTCACGTGTTCTGAAACATAAGTGGCTGCACCGCCATATTCGCCGCCCAAAGCTAAGCCTTGAACCAAGCGCAAAAACAAAATAAGGAAAGGGGCTGCTGCAAAGGTTTTGTAACTCGGTATTAAACCAATCGCAAAAGTTGATAAACCCATGAGTAACAGCGTCACTAAAAAAGTGTATTTACGCCCCACCAAATCACCTAATCGCCCGAACACCAAGGCACCAAATGGACGTACAATAAAACCGGCAGCAAATGCTGCTAAAGCGGCTAAAAGAGCCGCAGTCGGGTTTTCAGAAGGAAAAAATTGGACAGAAATAATTGCTGTGAGCGTCCCGAATATATAAAAATCGTACCATTCGATGAGTGTGCCAATTGAGGAAGCCCAAATTACTGTCCAGATTGTTTTGTTATCAACCGTTTGAGAAGCCATACTTATTTTGAAAATGTTTAAAGTATAAAATTGATTTTTGTTTTTCGTAAAAATGATGAGCAAGATAGTAAGGACGGTGCAATTTTTGATTTTTACATAGAAAATAAAAAAAATACCCCCCTCAGTAAAAAGTTACCAAGGAGGGTTTTTTGTTATATATTTCAATATTTTATTGCGTTATTATTTGTATTTTAACAACTTAGCCAGACTAAACTAATGTCTTCAGGAGCTTTCATTCTATCTGCTACACGCATATAACGGTCTGCGAGTTTTGACAAATACACTTGTGCTTTGGCAGCTGCACCATTCAAACCTGTAATGGTTTCAATTTTCCAAAATTCAACCAAGTGTTCAATGATTTTGGCATAATCCCAAGCTGTATAAATCCCAATTTTTTGAGTGACAGCGGCATAGCGTGCAAAAATATTCTCCTCATTACCTTTATCAATCAATATAGCAGGCATAGCAATTTGTTTACGCATCATTTTTTCAAAAGCCAACATTGCACCATTTGGATCAATGTCAAAAATCTGACGCATAAACGTTTTATAAGCTCTTTCATGTCGACCTTCATCGCCTGAGATGGTTGTGCAGATGCGCGATAAAACCGTGTCACCTGCTTTATCTGCCAATTTAGCTGTATTAAGGTGTGAAATTTTTGTTGCGCGCTCTTGAAATGAGGTATAAACCATTGCTTGATAGGGGTCATGGTCAGTGTTCGCATCAAATCCGTTGGAGATAAGGGTTTGTATGGTCTGTTCCACTTGGCGCATATCGGCACGTCCTGAAAGATATAAGTATTTATTCAACAAATCGCCATGCCTGTTTTCCTCAGCTGTCCATTGGCGTGACCAAGTAACCCAAGCATTTTCACTGGTCAATTTTCGCATAGGATTTATACCTTCCACAAGGTTAAAATAGGTTTGGTAGCTTGGCAAGGCTTCTTCGGTAATCATATTGCCAATCAATGAAACGATAACTGCATCAGGGATGCCCTCAGTTCTTTGACGCAAAAGGCGGACTTGTTCGAGTGCGTCTTCTTTAGTCATATCGGGAAGAAAATCGGTCGGCTGCCAACAAGTTTTGGTGTCAACGAGCAATGTATCAATGGCTGTGCGAACGAATGGCTCAATTTGACTGATAACTTCTAAGTTTTTTGAAACCTCATTACTGAGAATTGGCATATCTGGTGTTGTCATTTTTTTAAGTTTTAAGTTTAAAAAAGTTCGAATAAACTTTATGATGGTAAAATTGTAAGTTAATCAAAAAATAAATTACTTGCCAGTTACTTTATATGTAAAACAAAAATCGTTGCGGTAAGTTTTTAGGCTTACCACAACTTCTGATGAAAAGGGTATAATATGGCAAATTAATATAGGGGTTTGGGTAGAAAATTTGATAATTAATTGGTTTTTAATATCTTATGAATAGATAAATTGCAATTATTACTGTTCAAATTGTATGTAAATCTTACGAACATTCTGTAATATAGCGAATTTTCGTTTTTCCAAAATTGTAAAATTACAAAGGCAAAAAACAGTTTTTTATACTGTTTTTTGCCTTTGTTTAAGTAAAAATACTGAGGGGGGGTATAATTATGTTGTATTAAACTTTTAAGAATAAAATCATAAAATAACACTATACTCTTTTCTGCACCATAGCCGTTAATTCAGCTTCTGACACTAATTTATTTCCCACATATGCCTTCCCGTGCATCAAAGCGATGCCACGACGCATAGGATTGATTAAATCAAGACGAATAATCAAAGTGTCGCCTGGAACAACTTTATGTTTGAAGCGACAATTATCAATTTTTAAAAAATATGTATCCCAAATTTCATCATCAGCTGTGTCACGCAAAATAAAAATACCACCCGTTTGCGCCATCGCTTCTATTTGCAAAACACCTGGCATAACTGGATTGCCAGGAAAATGCCCTTGAAAATAAGGTTCATTCATCGTGACATTTTTAATGGTAACAATGTGCGTATCACTGACTTCCATAACTTTGTCAACTAACAAAAACGGTACACGATGAGGGATTTTAGCCATGATTTTCACCGTATCCATAAAGGGTTTTTGGTTCGGGTCATACACAGGTATGTCTGTTGTTGGGTTAGTGATTGTAAGGTGCATGATTTTAATAGTTTAATGATTAATCAACTGAATGAATGCAAAGATAAATGTAACATGCCCAATTTTGCACAAAAAAAACGAAAAAATTACGATATCCAAAAAAAAATTCGCTACTCTGAAAAGGAATAGCGAATTTTTAATTTATTGAGAATCATTATTTTATAGAAAAAATTAAATTTTTACAAAAAGTTGTTCGCTAAATTGAGTAAGGTATATCAAACTGTAACTTAGCAAGGTGGGCGTAGATACCGTCTTCCTTCTCTGAAAGTTCTTCATGTGTTCCTTCTTCGACGATTTGACCACCGTCTAAAACATATATTTTATCAACTTCTCGTATTGTTGCAAGACGATGAGCGATGATGATGCTTGTTCTATTTTCCATCAATAAATTCAGGGCATCTTGAACAACTTTTTCAGATTCCGCATCAAGCGATGAAGTGGCTTCATCGAGTAACAAAATACTTGGGTTTCTCAAAATAGCGCGGGCAATAGCAATCCGTTGTCTTTGTCCACCCGACAATTTTATGCCTCTTTCACCGACAATTGTCTCCAAACCTTCGGGGAATAGACGTATAAAGTCCCAACTATTCGATTTTTTTGCGGCTTCGATGACTTCATCATCTGTTGCGTCGGGTTTGCCGTATAGGATATTTTCTTTAATCGTACCCCCAAAAAGCAACACTTCTTGTGGCACGAGGGCGAGGTTTTGACGATATTCAGTTATGTCGTAATCTTTCATCGGTTTGCCATCTACTAAAATAGTGCCTTCTTGATTTTCATGAAAACGCAATACTAACTGCATAATCGTGGATTTACCCGCACCTGAAGCACCCACCAAAGCGATTTTTTGGCCTGCTTTTATGGTCAAATTGACCCCCCTCAGTACTTCAACATCTTCACGTGTCGGGTAGCGAAATTTGACGTTTTGGAACTTAATATCGCCTTTTAAGCGATTTTCGGGTAGGATTGGACGGTTTTTAACTTCAACTTCTGATGGTGTATTTAGGATTTCACGCACCCGTTCCGTAGCCCCAACTGCCCCGACCAGTTCTGTATAAAAGTTACCCAAACCTGCAATTGAACCGCCAATAATAGCTGTATAAGTAAAAAACATGATGAGTTCACCTGCCGTTATTTCCCCCGATTGTAACATCGTTGCCCCTTGCCACAGCACAAAAAACAAAGCACCAAACAGCACAACGACAATAAAAGTAGCAAAAATGGCACGCCAAGCGGCAAATTTCATAGAAGTAACAACCGATTTTTGGTTTGCTTTGCTGAAACGACTGACTTCAAACCATTCGTTCGTGAAGGCTTTGACAGCGTTAATTGCCATCATCGTTTCGTTCAAAATGATGTTCGTATCGGCTATTTGTGCTTGTCTGTCTTTTGCCATTTTTCGGATAAAACGACCAAAAACCATTGCTCCAACAACAATTAATGGAAAAGTAGCGAGCATTACAAGCGACAAACGCCATGTAGTCAGTGTCAAAATCAAAATACCTGAGACCAGAACAAGCACTTGACGGACAAATTCTGCTAACGTGATGCTAAATGTACTATACAATTTTTCGACATCTGAATTGATACGACTCACCAATTCGCCCACGCGTGTTTGTTCAAAAAAGGGTATGGGTAAGGACGTGAGTTTTTGATATAAAGCCTGTTTGACATCGGCAATACCATATTCACTTACTTTTGCAAACAAGGTGATTCGGAAATAAGAAACAAAGCCTTGAATGAGGAGCAAAATTGCCATGATATATCCAATGCGAGGTAAATCAAGGTAATACACATAAATTTTTCCAAATATATTAGCCGTAAAATCATGTTTGCCCTGTGCAATATCTACAATGCGACCAGACAAAAAAGGAAAAATCATAAATGTTGTGGTTGACAAAAACAACAAAACCATACCACCCCAAAACGACCATTTATAGGGTCGAATGAAGCGATACATGTGCAATGCTTCACGCAACGATTCACGGGAGAGTTTTACTTTTGGGGCATCATCTTTGTCGTCCCATTTTCTTCTTGCCATTATTTATGTTAGATTTTGATTGTTTTAAAAAACACAAAGATAGACAGCGTTGTACTGTTTTAAGGAAAGACGAATGAGTTTTTAGAAAATTGGATTAGGCGCAAAAATAAGGTAGGTACAAAAAAAAAGCCTGCGAACAAAGTTCGCAGACCAATCAACATTTGTTAACCCCAAAAAAATTATACCATGAGTACAAAACTCT
>JAYTUQ010000081.1:0-33307 GCA_043744455.1 Saprospiraceae bacterium
TCCGCCGCTACAAAATGTGCCAAGCCTACGGCTTTTTTTAAACCAAAACAACCAATCTTCTTGGCGATTTTATTACCATAAGTTTACGGCGAACATCAATTTCCTAAATCTAAACACGCTTAATAACGAACATAATTTCGCCTTTTAAAATTATTCGCCCCTTTTGAGACAGCCTCATTTGAAGTTAAAAGTAATTGATTTAACAAAAATAAAGTCAGTATTGAAAGCGATTGTGTTTGTAACAACGCGCGTATGAAAGATGATTTTCTTTAACTAAATTTAGATTTATATCTTAAAAACCAATCCTCATAATATCGCTTTGACAGCCATGATATTACTACTACGCCTAAGGTCGTCACAAAATAAAAAAATGCTGTGGAAAGAATGGGGGGCATTTGTAACATCCATTTTTTGAAAATCAAAACAACACCAAAAATGATGAGCATTTGATACATATAAATACCGTAGCTGATTTCGCCCAATTTTTCTAAAAACGCATTATTAAGTTTGAACAATGGGTTCGGATTAACAGACACGTTGAGGATGAGCCAAAGAAAAAGCACCCCCTCAGTAAAAGTGCCTAAAACAGGCGTTAGAAAAAATGTTTTATAAATAAGATATTGATTTTCAAGGCAATAGCCATGAAAGAAAAACCTTAAAAATAGGATTACTAAAAATAAAACTTGAAAAATAGGGGTAAAAATAAGAGCGTTTTCTACACGTTTTCTGTTTTTAAAAACGCTGTAAGCACCCAAACCACCAATTGCCATCAGTTCAAATTTTAAAGATAACAATACGTCTTCTATGATTAAAAGGGTTTCACTTTTATAATTTTGTAGCGAAAAGTACAAAATAATTAGAGACTTGACAATGATTATACTTATGATGACTGTTAGAATATGATGCTTGAAAAGCTTGAAAAGTGGTGCCCAAATCAAGTAAAAATATTCCTCAACGCCAATGCTCCACAGCGGTTCTAACAAGTGACTACCGAACATGGCATTGACCACAAAACTGAAGAAAAATAAGAACAAAACACCGCCTGTTGCCGTATCGTAAGGCTGGGTATTAGGGAAATGAATAACATTTAAAAATACTGGAATAGCAATTAAACCTATAAAAACTAATAAGTAATACAATGGAAAAATGCGTAATACACGTCGCATGTAGAATTTTTCAAGGCTAATATTATCCGTTTTTTTTATTTCTGATAACAATAAAAAAGTTATTAAAAAACCTGACAAAACGAAGAAAAAAGACACTGCCAAAGAACCATTTCTGAAAAAAGAATAGTGTTCAAAATTGGGCACACCATATTTCGCACGAATTGTTTCGCCGTGGTGCAAGACGACAAAATAGGCGGCAAAAAAACGTAATGTATTTAGACCAGAAAAGTGAATTTTAGGCATTCGTTTTTGAAGTAGGAATTTGATTAGGTGTTTATGGCTTTGACTAAATCATCAAGAAAATCATAATTAACATTATCTATTTTTGATTTATCATACATGGTAAGAAGCCACAATTCGTCATCAATGATTTTGAAATAAGTTATGACCCTTGCGCCATCGCTTTTTCCTTTACTTTTTGAAGCAATTTTGAGCCTTATTTTATAACGATTATCGCCGAGAGGTATGCCTTCTGTTGGGTTTTGCAAAAGTTGGACTTGAAGTTGGCGTAAATCATTGGTAATTGATGGATATTTTTTGCCTAATTCTTTTAAATCTTTAGCGAATTGGCGTGTTGGTAAGATTCTCATTGTCATATTCTGTTAAAAGTTCTTCTAAAGAAGACGCAGCCGATAAGTTGTTTTCAGCTTCAAATAAAGCTGTTTTCAAGCCTTGCCATACTTTATTCTGACCCGGCATAAGGCGTGATTCTAACTCCTCTAAAGTGGGTTTTGTTGAAACATACTTAATATTAAAAGCTTTTAAGAAGGCTTCTAAGGCGTGGTTTTGTTCCGCATTTTCAGGCAATATCATATATCCGTGTACCATTTTATCGCTTTTTTGCAAAAATAAGAGATGTTTTTGAGTTTTTACAATTTTTTTAAAACTAAGATTTTGATTTTAAATGATACTTTTGGGCGGAATTCTGAACTTTTTAGAATTATACTGAGGGGGAGCAAAATTAGAATTAAAAATTAGACAATATTCAATAAGCAATAATCAATCATTAATCATTAATGGAAAATTCAATATTTAAAAAGCTTCTACCGCATGGCATTTCCCTTGTTGTAATGGTCGTGTTGGCAATTATCTTTTTCTCTCCGTATGTGTTTGACGGAAGAGTTCTGAATCAACACGATAATATACAAGCAGCTGCCTCGCAGTCTGAAATGGAAAAAGTGAAATTAGAAACGGGCAAATCACCACTTTGGACAAATGCCTATTTCAGCGGCATGCCTACTTTTCAAATCCATTTTGATGCTTCAGGCAATTTAACAGTGCCCATTTTTCGCTTGATGTTAGCAGGGCAACCATTGACATCGCCTATTTCAGAGGTTTTATTAGCTATGTTGTGTATGTATTTTCTATTAACAGTCATGCGATTAGATTGGCGTATTTCGCTTATTGGTGCGGCGGTGTTCGGCTTTTCCACATTTAATATGGACATCATCGGAGCGGGACATTCTACCAAAATGGTCGCATTAGCATTTGCGCCAGCTGTTATGGGTAGTGCGTTTTTGGCTTTTAGAGGGAAGTATGTGATTGGGGCATCGCTGTTTGCCCTTTTTACGGCGTTGCAGATTTACGCTAATCACTATCAAATTACGTACTATACATTTCTAATTATTGCCGTTATCGGCATTTCAGAACTTATCAATGCGATTCGGGAAAAAACGTCTTTAGATTTTGGCAAAGCTGCTCTATCACTTTTAGCGGGTTTAACCTTGGCTGTTTTGACCAATTTTACCACTATTTGGACGACTTTGGAATATCAAACAGAAAGTACGCGTGGCAAAACGGAATTGTCAGCCGCTTCAAAAATGGCATTGCAAACCAATCAAGGTCAATCCGCATCAAGTAATCCCGACGGTGGTTTGTCTAAAAATTATGCTTTTGGTTGGAGTTATGGCATTGGCGAAACGATGACGTTGTTGGTACAAAATGCTTATGGCGGTGGTGCTTCGCAAAACATGGAAGATGTGGACATTGCCAAACAAGGCTTGGGCGGTGCGTTGTACATGGGTAATCAGCCTTTTGTCGGAGTCGCTATATATTATGGTGCAGTTATCATTTTTCTCTTCATTTTGGGCATTCAATTGGTTGACCCACGTTGGCGTTGGGGTATTTTGGCAGCGAGTTTTTTGACGGTTGCCATTGCTTGGGGTAATAATTCGCCGATTGGAACGCTGTTTTACGATACTTTGCCGCTTTTTAACAAGTTCAGAGCGCATACTCAGGCGTTAGGTTTGGGTCAATTGCTGTTTTCATTGATGGCGATGTTGGCATTGAACCAATTTTTGACCCCCTCCCCGAAAGAATCGGGATTTCCTTCGTCAACAGTATCTAATGAAAAAAAGCAGCGTGCATTGTTGATTGCGCTGGGTGTTACGGCGGTTTTGTGTATTGTCAGCATGATGGGCAGCTTCGCAAACCCTGTGGCTGATGCGCGTATAACAGAACAAATTAAGCAAAGCAGCCCTCAAATTGGTGCGCCACAAATGGCTCAAATCATGTCAAGTTTGCATGAAACTCGTGCCGATTTAGCTAAATCCGATGCAATGCGCTCTTTATTGCTCATTTTGGCGGCGGCGGCTTTGTTGTGGGTATCGTTGCGGGGCATTATTTCAAAATCATGGATTGTCGTTGCAGGTATCGGTTTGCTGTGTTTGGGTGATGCTTGGACATCTTCGAGACGCGTTATATATGATGAAAAATTTCAAGACCCTGCAAAAGCCGAGGCGGAGGCGAAACCTGCACCTGTTGATGAACTGATTATGAAAGACAAGGACATGAATTTCCGTGTCTTGGATTTGCGTAGAGGTTTGCCGTTTGAAAATGCCAATACGTCTATGTTTCATAAGTCAGTGGGTGGTTATCATGCAGCTAAAATGATGATTTATCAAGAATTGATAGAGCGTTATTTGGGTACTTTTGAGCCTAAAAAGCCGATGCAAGAGCAGCCTAATATGCCTCTTTATGGTATGTTGAATGCCAAATATATTGTTCTTGGCGATGATATGCAAGGTTTACAAGTCAATCCTTACGCTTTGGGCAATGCGTGGTTTGTCAAAACGGTTAAACTTGTGGACAATGCAGATGTGGAATTGGAAGAGTTGGGTAAAATAAATCCGCGTTTTGAAACCGTTATTCAGAAAAAATTTGAGAATGACTTAGGTTTGACGACCCCTCAGTATGATTCAACGGCAACGATAAAATTGACGGCTTTTAATCCAGACAAATTGGAATATGAATCTGCTGCAAAAACCGATCAAGTCGCGGTCTTTTCAGAAATTTATTACCCCATGGAAAAAGGTTGGAACATAACGATAGATGGTCAAGCCGCTAAATTTGTCAAAGCAAATTATGTTTTGCGGGCAGCTAAAATTCCGGCGGGTAACCATAAAATTGTTATGGAATTTCATCCAAAATCCTACTATATGGGTGAGACATTTAGTAGGATAGCTTCGGCTTTGTTGTTATTGGGTTTTGCAGGTGGTCTGTTCTTTTATTTCCGTAAAAATGGCTTGCCAGAAACGAATTTACTGCCCGAACAAGCACCTATTGAAAAAGTGGCGCGTACAGCGACCCCCTCAGTAAAAACGCCTTCTGCAACAATGAAAGAAAAGCCTAAGCCTACAATGCGGAAGAAAAAGTAAGTAATACCCATTAACAAAATAAAAAAGCGGAATAGAGCCTTTTAGCGGCTTTATTGCGCTTTTTTTGTTTTTATTAACCATATTTTGTTTTTTTAAAAAAATTTTAACTTTTTTTTAATTCTCAAAATCCAAATACAACCTTTATATCGTAGATAAATTTGAACAAACAAATTAGCTCTTTAAGATGACTTTTAAAACGCAAAAACTAATGAAAACAAAGGTTTTCGCCTTGTTCACACTCTTGAAAATTTATTAAATAATCATATTCTAAATCAAAACAAGCTACCAAAGTACTTGCTACTAAGGGGTATGGCGGAGCTATTTCTTTAACAAAAGTTATTAAACTAAAAAATTTCAATTTATGAAAAATTTACCTCCATTTGCGTTGAAAGCTGCCGTCGTAGCAGTTTTGGTTGGTGCAATTGCCTATTTTGGTGTCGAAGCACGTTATCTTGAGGCATCAAGCCACCGCGAAGCACCGATGATTACCACTGACCCAACGGCAGATAACTGTGACCTCTATGCTTTCCGCAGTCCCGACAATCCAAACACGGTGACGATTATAGCCACTTACATCGGTTTGGAATTGCCACAAGGCGGACCTAATTATGCAACTTTTGGCGAAGATATTCGCTATGAAATCCACATCAAGACGAATCCTTTGTCTTTTGGTGATGATCTCGTTTATCGTTTTACTTTCACCAAAACAAATGAAGACCCGACGACTTTTTTCAATATTCGCCTCGGGAAACAGAATTTGAGAAATAATTACACATTAGAACGTCGCTTCGGTAACAACGGCGCATGGCAAACGATTATAACGAACGGTAAAGTGCCACCGCCAAACATCGGACCGCGCTCAATCGACAACCCTGTTTTAGGTCTTGGCAAAACGTATGCACAATTGATGCAGGAAGCCATCATGAATGCTGGGACGGGTGAAAAAGTATATTGTGGACCCTCTGATGACCCGTTTTTTGTTGATTTAGGTGGTATTTTTGACATAGGTCAAACACGTGGTGACGGCGGCGCACGCGACGGTGTTGGTTGCTTAAACGTTCACACGATTGCTTTGCAAATACCGATTCAACTCGTTCAAAAGAATTTGAGACCTATTAGTGAAGCTAAAAACATTTTGGATGGCGATTATATCATTGGTGTTTGGGCTTCTGCAAGCCGTCCAAAAGTAACGACTTTGAATCCTGACGGTATGAAACCAACGGTTTCTGGCGAATGGGTGCAAGTTTCTCGCTTGGGTATGCCTTTGACAAACGAAGCAGTTATTCCGATTGGTCAAAAAGACCGTTGGAACTATGTTACGCCTTATGACGTTTCTGAAAGAAGTTTTGAACAATATATCACGAATCCAGAATTGGGTTTGTATATGGATGACCGTCTGTTCGGTGGCGCAGTACCTGCTTTGTCAAAATTGCGGATTCAAACAGCATCAAAAACAGTATTGGGTGCAGTGGATTTTGGCAATACCAAAGATGGTTTATTTGTTCTAAAAGGCAATGCTGCGCTAAACGGAACAGCACTGGCTGATGCAGCTTTTGGTAATTATTTGCTCCGTAAAGGTGCGCCGCGTTCGGTAGATCTTTTGCCAATTTTCTTCACAGGTGTACCCAATATCGCCCCTTATCAACTGGCTACAGGCAAAACGCCTGGCAATCCATTGACAGCAGGTAAGCCTTTGATTAATAACTTTATCCCTTCTTGGTCATTGATTCCTAATGATTTACGGACGGGTGATATGTTACGTCTTAACTTATCCGTGCCGCCTACACCGCGTAACGACCCTAAATTCAGCAGTGAAGGTTTGATTGCAGCAGCTGTTTTAGGTCTAACAGACCCTGCTTATAACACATCGAATGCGATGCAATTGATTCCGAATATGGACGGTTTTCCGAATGGTCGCCGCCTTGAAGATGACGTCACACGTATCGAATTACAAGCCGTTTCAGGTATTGTTTTAGCAGCTATTGGTCTTTGGTACGACGATTGGAATATCGGCTCTTCACCATTGACACCAAAATTGTTGAATGTTTTGGGTTACACAACAGGTGTTGAGAAAAACGACAAAGCATTCCAAAGTACATTCCCATATGTTGCTTTGCCGCACAGCGGTTTTGGTGTCTGTGGTGGTATCCCAGCGGGTACTGTGTTCCCCGCTAATGACAGAGCAAGCATGAATGATCCCGCAGTAAATAATACATCAAAATTAGGTTTATCAAGCCCTGCGGCGATGTTAAAAGTGGGTCAAAATCCATTTTCAACTGAAACAACTTTACAATATAACTTATCAGAAGCAGGTCACGTCAGCATTTTGCTTTATGACTTAAACGGTAAAATTGTTAAAACAATTGAAAGTCAAGACAAATCAAAAGGCGTGTATCAAGTCAATGTCAAAGGTTCTGACCTGACATCAGGCACTTATATTGCTCGGATTTTAGTTGATGGACAACCAATGCAATCTGTGAAATTGAATAAAGTAAATTAAGGCTACAAATTAATTTTTTGAGTAGGTTAGTTAGTTAGTTTTTGCGCTATAACTATTAGGGGAACTTAAAAATTCCCCTAATATGCGCTTTGTCTGGCTAACTAACCCTCTAAATCATTTATCTGAAAAATTTATAAATCATTGGTATGTAATTATTTACAGCTAATGACTGATGATTATTATTGACTAATAACGATTTAAAAAACTTCTAACTAACTAACATATTTATTAAAATGATCAAGAAGCTAACCTATCCGATTCTGATTCTCGCGTTACTCATTACGCTTGGTTTTGTTTACAAAAACTATGAACGCAAAAAGAATGAAATACCACAACTTTTGGCGCGCCCCAATCCAAAAGCCATTTCGATGCAATCGGAATGGCTGAATACCAAACAAGCGATTGAAACGATGCTCGACCAGTTGCGTCGCAATCCCGAAGACCTCAAAACAAAGATGAAATTGGCTATGGCTTACATTCAAGAAAGCCGCGTTACGGGCAATCATGCCTACTATGATGAAGCTGCGCTCAAACTCGTAGCGCAAGTTTTAGAAAAAGAACCACAAAATTTTGACGGTTTGGCAGCAAAAGCGACCCTTTTGTTGAGTCAACATCATTTTGCAGATGCATTGAAAGCTGCACAAGAGTTTGTGAAACTCTATCCAGATGCCGCTTTTGGCTATGGTTTGTTATGTGATGCGAACATAGAATTGGGCAATTATACTGAGGGGGTCGCTGCGGCGGACAAAATGGTCGGTCTTCGTCCTGATTTGCGGTCATATAGCCGTGTGGCGTATCTACGTGAGATTTTTGGCGACTACAAAGGTGCAAAAGAAGTCATGTTAATGGCAACTAAAAGCGGCGTTGACGGTTTGGAACAAACAGAATGGTGTCGTACCGAACTCGGTAAACTCTACGAAATTACAGGCGATACGTCTATGGCAGCACAATATTATGAGCAATCCTTGGCTTTGCGTCCAGATTATGCCTACGCTTTGGCGGGTTTAGGGCGCTTGGCGAAATTAGGCGGTCGTTATACTGAGGGGGGCAATTATTTTAAAAAAGCAGCCGAACAGACTATAGATTATGCTTTTTATGATGAATTGACAGACTGTTTGCAAAAAATAAATCCTGATGAAGCGCGTAAAAATGCCGAAAATGTAATTGCTCAACTCTCAAAACACGCCACTGACGATGCCGCACAACCCGATAAAGGACATTATGCCGACAAAGAATTGGCATATGCTTACTTAAAAATCGGTGATACTGAAAAAGCTCTCGTTCATGCGACGCGGGAATGGAATCGCCGACCTGACAATATTGATGTAAATGAATGTCTCGCTTGGGTTTATTTTCAAAAAAATGATTCGGCAAATGCCACTAAACACATAGAAAATGCATTGAAAACCAATAGCCAAAATGCCCGTTTGCTTTATCGTGCAGGACAAATTTTTCAAAAAAGTGGTGATGCGACACGTGGTAACACATTGATTCAAAAGGCTTTAGCTATCAATAAATATGTGGCATTATGAAAAAAGCTACTTTTATAATTTTTACTATATTGGGTTTAACTGAAACGCTTTCAGCACATACAATTAATTACGCGCTTGAAGGTCAGCCAGCGAGTCATATTTTCAGCTACTATTTATCGTTGGGTTATGAGCATATATTGCCCAATGGGCTTGACCATATTTTATTTGTCGTGGGTTTATATCTTTTGAGCCCACGCTTAAAAGATGTGTTTTGGCAAGCCACCGCGTTTACAGTGGCGCATACATTGACTTTGATATTGAGCATGAAAAACATCATCGTTGCGCCGCCTGCCTTGATAGAACCCATTATTGCCCTTTCAATTGTGTTTATTGCGATTGAAAACCTCATCTCTTCACGTTTACAGTCATGGCGTATTGCTATCGTTTTTTTGTTCGGTTTGGTGCACGGCATGGGCTTTGCATCAGCCTTAAATGAACTGGGATTGCCTCGTGATGCGTTCTTTTCATCACTTATTACCTTCAATATTGGTGTCGAATTAGGTCAAATGACAGTAATTTTAGCCTGTTGGTTGGCGTTTGGCAAGTGGTTTTCATCTGAAATATGGTACAGAAAACGCATAGTAATGCCGATGTCGGTAGCAATTGCAGCGATTGCGTTGGTGTGGACTTTTGAACGGATAATGTGAGACTAAAATCGTGATTTATACTGAGGGGGATATTGATATTGAAAAAATAACATCTTCATAAATATCTGATAATAATATTTTCATATCAAAAAGAGGCAATTCGACGCTATCATTTGGTTCTTTGAAAAAATTATAAAACCAACGATTCTCTTGACGTGAATACATTTCAACAAGCATTTTGTTTTGGTCAATAATTATATAATATTGCATCGAATCAATAAGTGTATATTCTTGCAATTTGGTCTCACGGTCTGTCTTTGAAGAGTCAACAGAAGCGACTTCAACGATTAATATGGGTTGTTTAATGTGATAATTATCACTATCATCTGTGATATGATTAACGACGACATCTGGATAGCGGTAAATTTTATTTTCACGTACAATTGTCCGTACATCATGTTCATAAATTCTGAAGTTTTTCTTTCTTAAGATAGGCTTCATCAACACGACCAAATTTGTCGCTATTTCGTTGGCTTGTTTTGCTTCACCGGGCATAGGGAAAATTTTACCATGAACAAATTCATGTTTAATGATAGCGTTTTTTTCTAATTCGAAATACTCTTGGAGCGTGTAAATCTTATTTATTGCTTGAGCCGTTTCTACCATAATTAATTATTTTCTACAAAAATAAACCTTTTATGGATAAAATTCAATAATATGAAAACCTTTTTAAAAATCATAAGCATCGGTTTATTCATTGGTTTTGCAATAAAAACCTTTGTTATTGAGTCGTTTACAGTGCCAACAGACTCTATGACACCGACGATTTTGGTGGGTCAAGAGGTGTGGCTTAATAAACTGCCTTTTACCCCTAAATTGGGGGATATTGTTGGTTTTGAAAGAAATGGTGAGAGCTTTGTCAAACGGATGATCGGACTGCCTTCCGATTCTGTTTTTACTGAGGGGGAGTATCATTATCAAGTTTATAGACATAAAAGGCTTGTTTCAGATAGTAGCCCTTTAACTTTTATGAAAATACCAAAACAGGGCGAAACGGTTGAAATAACGAATTTGAACTATACTTTTTATCAATCGTTGATAGAAAAAGAAGGGAATCAAATAGGTAAACTCTTAGATAGAATTTTCATAAATGGTTCTGAAACAACATATTATACGTTTAAACAAAATTATTATTTCGTTCAAGGTGATAATACAGAAGCATCAATAGACTCTCGGCAGTTTGGCTTGATTGGTGAAAAAAGTCTTTTAGGACGGTTGATACTGTAAATGAAGAATTATTAGGGTAGATTTTTTATCATTCTGAAGACAGTGAAAGAATGACAAAAAGCAAAAAGCGGCAACCAGTTAGGCTGCCGCTTTTTAAGTAAAAGTGAAAAAGTGGAAGATATTTCTCTCTTTCTTATCAAAATATGTGCCATATAATCAACCGATTAAAAAAATGGCTGGACGTTTATGCAGGTCAGGTATATCCGTTTTTTTCCATTCTGCAATGGTTTTTGTCACTAAATACTGAGGGGGTGTTGTAAGGTCGGCAGCAATACACAATTTGGTGTTGGGTTGCAAAGTTGTCAAAGCTGTTTCAATTAAAGCTTTGTTTCGGTAAGGCGTTTCGATGAAAATTTGGGTTTGTTTGGTGCGTTTGACCGTTTCTTCTAAACGTTTTAAATCCTTTCCAATTTCACCTCGTTTGGCTGATAAATAGCCATGGAACTGAAACGATTGACCATTGAATCCCGAACCCATCAAAGCCAATAGTATTGAACTTGGTCCGACTAAAGGCATCACTTCAAAACCGTTTTTATGCGCCCAGTCAACCACAATAGCACCTGGGTCTGCAACGCCTGGGCAACCTGCGTCGGACATCACACCGATGCTTTTTCCTGTGCTTAATATTTTTTTAATTTCTTGAAAATCAATGCTTTGTGCGTGTTCATCTATCTCAAAAACGGTCAAACTACTGAGGGGGTAGGGTGGCAGTGTGGCTTTGATGAAATGCCTTGCTGTTTTGGCACGTTCAACGATAAAGGTATCGAGACCATGAATGATATTGATGACATAAGGCGGTATCGTATGCAGCGCATCGTCGCCTAAGGGTGTTGGTATGAGATATATTTTACCTTTCATTCGCTTTCTGCAGCATAGATAGCCGCCCCGATGATGCCTGCACTATTCAACAGTTGAGCTGGCATCACCACCGTCGCAATAGTGAATTGGTCTTTATATTCATCAAAATATTTGCTTGAGCCGCCACCGAGCAAAATAAGGGCTGGCTGTAAGTACAATTCTACTCTTTCAAGGTATTCGTTGAAGCGTTTGCCCCATTTTTTCCAAGAAAGTCCTTCACTTTTTCGGATAGAATCGGCAGCATATTTCTCTGCAATTAAGTTTTTTTTCATCAAAAAGTGACCAAATTCAGTATTGCGTAGCAAATGTCCATCAGTAAACACGGCACTACCCAGACCTGTTCCGATAGTGATAAGTACCACCGTGCCCATTTTTCCTTTACCAATACCAAACCGCATTTCTGCCATACCTGCTGCGTCTGCATCATTTAAAGCAATAACGCGACAACCAGTCGCTTGACCGATGACCGTTTCGATATTGCAACCAATCCAAGTACTGTCAAGATTGGCGGCTGTCATAGCTATGCCGTTTTTGACAACAGAAGGGAAACCAACGCCTATGGTGCCTTTATAATCGAAATTTTTGACAATATCATTGATAGCTTGTGCCGCATTTTCAGGCGTACTCGGGTCGGGCATAGCCACTCGAAAGCGTTTACCTATGAATTCACCTGTTTCTAAATCAACAATTGCCCCTTTGATGCCTGATGCACCTACGTCAATACCTAAAAGAGATTTCGCTTGCATTTTTGTTTTGTTCGTTATTGGTTATTGGTTATTGGTTATTGGTTAACTAATAATAATGAATAACCAATAACTATTTAATGACTCGTATTTTGATTTTAATATCTTTGGCAGGTCGATCACGCCCATCTTTTTGGACTGCGGCGATTTTGTCAATCACGTCCAAACCCTTGATAACATGCCCGAAAACAGTGTATTCGCGGTCGAGAAACGGTGTGCCACCGATTTCTTCATACAATTTTTTCTGTTCGGGTGTATAGTGCGTGCCTTTCATAGATTCCATTCGATTAATCATGGCTTCTTCAACAGGTTTACCTTGAACGATATAAAACTGTGAACCGCTTGACGCTTTTTTGGGATTACCCGCATCGCCCATACGTGCCGCCGCCAATGCGCCTTTGACATGTACCATTGAGTCCACCATTTCAGCGGGAATCGTATAACCAGGTCCGCCCATGCCTAAGGGTTGTCCTTCTGTGGCATTTTTTGAGTCGGGGTCGCCGCCTTGAATCATGAAATCGCTGATAACGCGGTGGAAAATAGTGCCGTCAAAGAAGCCTTGTTCAGCGAGTTTGGTAAAGTTATCGCGGTGTAGCGGTGTCGCATTTGAGAGTTCTGCGAGCATCGTGCCGTACTCTGTTTCGATTTCGACAAGACAAGATTGAGGTGCGTCAATATGGATTTTTTGTTTTGTTTCACTCATTTTTTTTCCTTTATAGGCTTTCAGAATGACTGTATAGTTGCCAGAATGTTTGTATTCATGTTGACCTATTGAGTCAGTTATTTTTTTGCCGTCGCCAAAATCCCATTCGTAGCGTTCGGCTTTTTGTGATTTATTTTGGAATGTCACCTTAGCCGGAGCCGTTTTTTCAGCATCTTTGATGATAAAATTTGCAATAGGCTTTGAGCAAGATGTAAATATCAGAGTTGAAATATATAGAATATGTAAAAGTTTGATTCTCATTATTTTGAAGAAAATAAATTAGTCAAAAGATTTTATGTGCTTTAAAACTTTAAAAAGAGGAGCAAAGTTAAAAAAAATGTCCAAAAAGAATGAGTTATGTTAATCTGCTCTTTATTTTATTTCACAAACCAATAGTTTTTCGCCTTCTAAAAATCCCTCCAACACATCTCCGACTTTCACAGCACCCACGCCAGCAGGCGTACCCGTATAAATCAAATCGCCTTGTTGGAGCGTAAAAAATTGAGAGACGTATGCCACCAATACATCAAAACTAAAAATCAAATCGGCGGTTGTACCAACTTGAACAGACTCACCGTTTTTTGTCAATTGGAATTTTATGTCCGAAACATCAAAATTACTGAGGGGTCTAAAATCGCTTAAAACAGCCGAGTTGTCGAAGGCTTTTGCCAACTCCCAAGGTTGCCCTTTGGCTTTCAGTTCGTCTTGAATATCACGCGCAGTGAAGTCAATACCGAGTGCGATTTTATCGTAATACCGATTGGCAAATTCGGGTTGAATGGCTTTACCATTTTTAGAAATTTTCAAAACAATTTCCAATTCATGGTGCAGATTTTGAGTGAAATCAGGGTAAAACAACGGTTTCCCGTCTAAAAGCAAAGCCGTTGGGGGCTTCATAAACACCAATGGTTTGGTGGGTACGGCGTTGTTGAGTTCTTTGGCGTGTTCAGCGTAATTGCGTCCGATGCAGAATATTTTCATAAAAAGGATGAAGTATGAGTGATGAAATAGAATGATGAATAATTCAATTATTCATCATTCATTTAAAAGCCAACAGCAGCGTATTTTGAAGAGTTTGAGGGGTCCATTTTTTGCATAATGGCGACCATACGTGTCTTTTGGTCGGAAGATGCGCCTTTAAAAATTTCGACCAATTCATCCACTTTAGTCAATGAAAACATCCGAATGGCGAGCGTATTGGGATATGATTGGTGAGCTTCTTCCATGCGTTCAAGGGCTTGTATAAGCATTGTTTTACACCGACTCATATCTGTTGTGGCATTATCCATGCCTAGACGATGATATTCATAAATTCCTTGGCGATAAGCTTTTAGACGCGGGCTCAACATGTTTTCAACAAACCAATAACGGTTTGTATTACCTAATTCTTTACCTTTCCATTCACCTTTTGCCCCTTCTGGAATGACATTATAGATGTCTTGGGCAGTTTGCCAAAAAGCCTCTCCGCCTTGTGGTGCAAAAGAGTCATAATCCATGGCTAAAATGACATACACGTAGTAGCCGATGGTGGAACTGAGGTTATCCGTAAAATTGTTTTTGACGAATTGAATAGGCTGAAATTGCTCGTAATTAAAAGACATTTCTTTATCCAAATGAATAAATAGCGGCGTCGTATTATCTGTGCCATAAACAGGACGATTGACTTGAATCGCTAATTTGGCGGTGAAAGACGTTTGGCTGTTCTCTTTGTCAATGGTCAATTGGATTGACCCCGTCAGACGTTCATTCAATTCAAAAACATCGTCGGTCCATTTTGTACTATTGATAAGTTCTTTCAAGGCATTTTCAAGGCTGACAAATACTTTTGGGTCTGCAATAGCACTCCGTGGATTGACTACTTTAACGGTGAAATTGAACTCTTGTGCATAACCTATACCCCCCCTCAGTATTAGAGTCGTAAAAAGAACGATGGCGAAAAGTCGTTGTATTTTCATTCTAAAATTTTGATTATCAGTTGTTTATGAATTTTATTAAAATAGCGACACTAAGTTGTTAACAATGTCTTTTGCAACATCATCTTTACTTTTTACTTCAAATGTTTTGAACGTTGTTTCATCAAAAATGATGCTTATTTTATTGGTGTCGCTGTTGAAACCTGCACCTTTATCACGCATGGAATTGAGTACAATAAAGTCAAAATTCTTTCTTTTTAGTTTTGAAACAGCATTTTCAAATTCGTCATTCGTCTCCAAAGCAAAGCCTATGGTGCGTTGATGCGGTTGTTTTATTGTGCCTAAATGCGCTGCTATATCAGGCGTTTTTTCCAATTCAAGGCTCATTTCGCTGTTTTTTTTCTTAATTTTAACATCTGAAACTTCTTTCGGACGGTAATCAGCGACGGCAGCAGCTAAGATTGCGGCATCGCATTTTGGAAATTCTGCCGTCGTCCGTTCAAACATTTGTTGCGCTGACTCTACTTTATAACATTTTACTGAGGGGTGCTTTGTCGTCAATTTTGTGGGTCCTGAAATCAATATGACTTCTGCGCCACGTTCTGCCAATTCTTCTGCAATGGCATATCCCATTTTGCCCGACGACCGGTTGCCTATGAAACGCACAGGGTCGAGTGCCTCGTATGTTGGACCCGCCGTAACGAGTATTTTTTTACCTAAAAGGTCTTTTTTTTGAGTAAAAAAAGCATTCAAAAAGTTCAGTATGTCTTCAGGTTCAGCCATACGTCCATCACCCACCAAACCACTTGCCAACTCGCCATGCCCCACAGGAATGATATGGCAACCATCCCCCCTCAGTAAATCGAGGTTGCGGCGGGTTGCATTATGTGTCCACATATCTAAATCCATAGCAGGCGCAACAAAAACAGGGCAACGAGCTGATAAATAAGTAGCTGTGACGATATTGTCGGCATTGCCAGAAGCCATTTTCGACAGTGTGGTAGCGGTAGCGGGTGCGACGACAAAGGCATCTGCCCACAAGCCGAGTTCGACGTGGTTGTTCCAAGCGTTTTCTGAGATGATTTCGGAAATGACAGGACGTTTTGAAAGGGTTGACAAGGTCAAAGGCGTAATGAATTGACGGGCTGAATCCGTCATCAAAATTTGAACTTCTGCACCGTTTTTGACCAAAAGACGGGTCAAAAAGGCTGATTTGTAGGCGGCAATACTACCTGATATGGCAAGGATGACTTTCATAGAATGATGAATTATGAATGATGAATGATGAATCATTTTACACATTCATCATTCATCATTCATCGTTCATCATTGATAAATTACTTTTTCTTTCTTTCTTCCGCAGGATAACGGTAGTGAATTTCACCTTTCATAAACTCATCAAGAGCGATGATTGAGGGGTTTGGCAAGCGTTCATAGAACTTCGAAATTTCGATTTGTTCTTTATTTTCTTGCACTTCCTCGATGGTGTCGGTGTTAATGGTAAATTCTTGTAATTTATTGTTCAACTCATGCTTCAAATCAATCGCCAGCTGACGGGCGCGTCTTGTCACAACATTGAGCGATTCATAAATATTACCTGTGCCTCCGACGACTGCAACGATGTCGCGTGCTTGAACATTTGGGTCAAGACCTTGCACTTTGGTTTTGATATCTGACATTTGTGAATTCTTTTATTTTGTTATTGGTATTTTTTAAATAAATATCCGCATCTTTTTGAAAGCGGCTTTTTGGAAACTTATCTTTAAAGTCTTTATGTTTGTTAAGAACGAGTTTGTACCGATCCAATTGTTTTTCATAGATTGAATTTTTAGCAAACTCATATTGGCCTTTTAAAATGAGAAAACGCACTTCCTCAGCGTTCGTTGTTTCTGGATAATCTTTTAAAAGATTTTCAAAAACTTGGATAGAAGCTTGATAACGTGTAATGTTATAGTATAACATGCCTTCATCAAAGGCTTTCTGCTCCATTTTTTTACGCAACTCGTCTATCAACTTATTGCATTCTTTGACACGTGGGCTTTGAGGGAAATTATTTGAAAAGTATTGAAAACCTTCAATCGCTTTTAAAGAACTTTCTTGGTCAAGTCTAAAAGTAGGGGATTGCTTATACTCAGAGTAAGCTGCTTGAAATTCAGCATCTTCACGCAAAGGTGAATTGGCGAAGGTCACAGCAAAGTTTTTGAAATAGAAATTTGCAGAACTGTAATTTCTTTGATAATAATGCGTGTAGGCATATTTATAAGAAATTTCTTCAAGTATGTTTTGTCCTTTCAAACTGGGCATAATCAACTCGAACAAAGTTTGGGCTTTTGAATAATCGCCTTTTTCGTAGTATTCTAAACTTTTTTTTGTCAGTAACTTCACGTCACCGCTTGCACGTAGCTTGTCAAATTCATTTTTGCAAGCTGTTGAAGCCATTAAAAGGCTTAATAACAGGAGTGTTACGAAATTTTTCATCATTGGGCTGCAAAACTAGCTGTTTTAATTGAAACGGCATAAAAAATTGAAAGATTGTGATATTTTGACAATTTTAAAACAAAAACGTTTAGACTCGTTGTGCGTAGTCTAAACGTCTTTATTTTAAAAATTGTATCATTTTAGAATCATACTATGCCTAAACGATGTGCAAGGTATTTACGTTGCGTTTGGAAAAATTGTAATACCCCCCTCAGTAAAATAGGGTTTTATTTCATCAATTGTTTCAGGCGGGTCTGATATGCCTGAAAATAATTTTTTTTGGTCGTGTCATTGAGGAATGAGGCAGCAACCATTTTTTCTATTTTTACAGATTGTGAAAGCATTATTTGCATCAAGTTCATAAAAATCTTACTGCTAATGCCTACTTGTTCTGCAAGTAGCGCAAATTGTTGACTTATCTTTCCTTGTGCCAAATGTCGAGGTAACAGACCGTCATCTAATGCAAAATCTTTATCGTCTATATGAATCCGACTGTTCAATAAGTCATAAGAAGGACTTAGACGGTAATCGCCAAAAGGCGTTTCGAGTAATGAAAAATTTTTAATGTGGGCATCACCATTTGAAAAAAGATAGTTAAACAGAAGTACCTTCAGTAGTTTAGGTGCTTCCAATTTGTAGGCGGGCAAAAGCGTTTGCATGCATTGAAATAACGCTAAATAATTCCCTTGGTACTTGTAGTTTTCGCCGTGTGTTTGAGGTGTTCTGCCCAACAACGAAGCAAAATCATCTTGTGCCAGTTTCGTCCCATCGTCCTTTACATCAAATCGTTTGGTGATATAAGCGGGTTCACCATTTTTAAAGAAGATTAAGGCGTTTTCAGCCGTTTCTATACCATAGGTTTGACGAGCGATTTGCATTGTTAAATGCTCATTGGCTGGTATTTGCTCACGTTTTTTACCTAAACTTGGAATTGGTTTTAGAATATAGATGCTGCGTTCTCCTTCTTTTGTAAGCCTTAATTTGTTTTTTTCGAGCAATACAGAAAACTTTTCCTGAACACCAGAAATGGATAGTCGTTTCCTATTTTCTTCAAATAATTCATCTGATTCAAGGTTATAAGTTGGTGAATCATAAGGCAATACATGATAAACTTTTCTGCCTTGAAAAACGCGATTCAAACAGGTTCTGCTATAAGTATCAAAACCTTCAGCCAAAGTACCAGGGCAATATTTTATAATGGGTAAGCTCATGGTTTTTCTAATTTAATCACCCTGACTGCACCTATGCTGTCATATTTTGCCGTCGTCATGAGCAAACCGAAAAAATCATCTTCGTCTATTCGATTATATTTGCAGACAAACAGTTTGTTTGACCCTTCTGGTAGTATGTTGTAAAAAAATGGGAAAAGGAATTTAGAGTGAAATTCCTTTTCCATTTTAGGAAACGTAAGGCTTATGCTTGGTTTGGTATTGTCTGTTATCCACGCTTGGTGATAACTAAAATTAAAAGTGCCATTATCGTCTTGGGTCAAGATGCCAGCCTCTTCATCTTTGTATAATATTTTAGCCTGTCTCATTTGCTACTAGATACATTTTTTAATCGTAGTGAAACCTCTAATCCCAACACATCTGCTAATTTTTGTAAAGTTAAAAGCGTTGGGTTGCCATTGCCGCTTTCAAACTGTTTTAAGGTTCTCAATCCAACACCCGATAAGTCTGCTAAGGTTTCCTGAGTCACCTGCATTGTTTGCCTGCGTTCTTTTATGGTCTTTATTAATTCTTTAAAGTGCATTTTATGGCTCTTTTTTATACAAAAATACTATTTAATTCATTGTTTGCAATAAAAAGAGCCATAAAATGCGCTAAATTATACATTTCACTAAATTTTGTAGTTTTTTTATTAAATAGTGCTGTTTAATGCACTAGTTGTTTTAATTTTTGACAAACTTCAAAGTTGCATACCGTCCATTTTTATCAAACATGCGAACGAAATATACGCCTGTTGCCAATTGTGCTGTATTAATACGTGTAGGTGTTTGGCTTTCCGTCCAAATTTCACGTCCTTTTAGGTCAAAAACCTGAGTTATACTGAGGGGGGTAGGTGATTCAATATTTAAGACATCGGTTGTTGGATTTGGATAAATTTTGACGGCTATTTGTGCTTCAACGTCTTTATTGGCAGTCAAATAATTCTTCAAAGTCAAGTAAAACATGCCGCGACCGTGTGTGAAAAGGAATAATGAACGATCATTGGCGCGTAGTTTCATTTCAAAAATGGGCGCATTCGGAACACGTGTTTCTTTTGTCCAATTTTTGCCACCATTCACAGAGCAATACAACCCAAATGCGGTTGCCGCAAAATAAACGCTGTCGGGCTTGTCGGGATGCGCCTGTACTTGATAAACGGACAAACTGGCGGGTAAATCACCACTGATATTGACCCATTCAGGTGCAGCAGTATCTGCCTTGTTAATCCGCCAAGCACGAGGATTTGGTGATGCTGTCGTCAAACCAACCAAAAGGGTGGAAGATACTGAGGGGTGAAAACTAATCGTTCCCCACGCATCGGCTTTAACTTCGGTCGGTACTGAGTTGCGTAGAAAAACGTAATCTTTTACTGCGGGATCCATAGTCGCAGCACTATCAAACCGATAAAAATTATTAGCCCCACCAACATATACCGTCGGATTTGCTTTGTTTTCAACGCCAATGGCTTGAATATTCGTTAAATTTATAGTAGTTGGTACAAGCCGTGTCCAGACACTGCCGCTATTGGTCGTTCGCCACAAGGCTTTAGACGTGCGATAATAAAGTTGTTGGTCATCGGCATAATTCATTTCAAATTGGTTGATAAAATCCACGCCCTCTGCAATCGCTGTAGTTGGGGTGATGACCGTGGTCGAACTACCTGTGGTGAATGTTGAAGTCCGATAAGTTGCGCCATTTTGGGTGGCATAATAGGCTTTATCAGGGTTCTGTTGGCTGATATGGCTATATGCCCCGTCTCCCCCAAAAACAGTAAAAAGTGTACCATCCACACCTCGCCGCGTACCATTATCTTGCAAGCCGCCGATAGCCGTTTTGCCAGTTGCGCCATAATTCCCTGCATAAAACTGAAAAGTGGTATAACCAATGCCCAACGTTTGGGTTACAGTACCAAACCACCCAACCCGCCAAACACCACCGTCACTGCCAACAAGGAAATTGTCGCTGTCCCCAATATTCACAAAAACATGGTTGTCAGCGTGTCCTGAATTAAAAGAAGAAAACGTTTTGCCACCGTCAATACTGCGTTTGGTATTCAATGCCCCAATCATAACGCGGTTGGTATCCGTTGGGTGAACACCCAAAACCTGCGTGTAGGCAGAATACGTGGTACCGATTCGTGCATTGATAATAGCGGATAAACTATCGCTGCGTTTTTCCCACGTTTGACCGAAATCACTGCTTTTGAATAAGCCATTATTGCCTTCTTGGTCATAAGTGCCACCACTACCGTTGAAAGTAAACAGCGCATAAATGACATTCGGGAAGGTTTTACAATTGGCAATTAAAATACGTCCTGTCCCGGTGGTTGGAAAGGTCGGTTCAACGATTTTTGTAAATGATCCACTAGTGCCATTGGGCGATAAATAAACGCCACCCGCTTGAACAGTCGCTAAAACACGTCCATCTGGATAGCAAATAATGCCCGTATTCGACCCCGTCAGTACTTTTACCCAATCCGTACCGCCATTGACAGAGCGATAGAGTCCGTTTGTTGTACCAACAAAAATGGTTGAATCGTGGCTCAAACTATGAGCAATATAGTTGCAAAAACGCATGTCCGTTCCCACTGTAGTCGTGCCAATGGTGCTTGGCAAGACAGAAAATGTCAAACCTCCATCGGTTGATTTATAGATACCTGCACCACCGATATTTTGACTTGCGCCGCGCGTTTCGCCTGTACCGTAGTAAAATTCGGTCAGTTTCCTTGAGTTTTGGCAAATTGCCGTCACTGAAAGGGTGGAAGCGGCATCATTGAGAGCTTTCCAAGTTGTTCCCGCATCGGTTGACCGCCACAAACCACCACTAACGGCACCCGCCAAAATGGTATTTTCATTGCGTTGATCAATGATGAGGGCACGCGTCCGTCCCCCTTGAGGTGAAGTTGCGCCTAATTGTTCGACACTGACAATTGCCGACTCACTTTCTGTTTGGGGGAGGGCAAATTTAGCAAGGTCGTGTGCATACCATTGCAAGGGCAAACCATCGGGAATAATGCCGTCTGCATTTTTATGCTTTTCGAACCATTGCTTGAAATAACCGGGATGTCCGCCGTGGTCAGCATCTTCTTGTTCTTTTTTTTGTTTTGTCAAAGAGCTTTTATGGGCTTTTTGATGGCAGCCAAAAGACATTATGCCCAAAAAGAATAATGAGAAGAATAAATATTTTTTCATACTTAGATTTGATGATGAACTGTAATATAAATGCCAAAAATAGTTTTTTAAGGCTATTTTTATGGTCTTTTTCAAAATTCTTAGACAAAAAAAGGTTTCGGAATGTGTGTCATCCAAAACCTTTTTTGTCTAAGAATTTTATCTCCTCAGTATGAGGCGGTTTTCAAGCATTATTTACAACCCATATCACTTTTCGATAAAGGATCATTATTCGGAAAACAAAAACCCGACATGATAGATTGAGGTACATAACGATTGATATTAGGGTCATAAAGTCCATTTTTCAAGAATTCTGTCAAGTCCTTTATCTCTTTTTGAGTCAGATTGAGCGGTACGAAAAATGGAGAAATTTGCGAAGCAGGAACGTCTTTATTTTCAGGAATGGCGCGGTCAAAATACTCGACCACTTCCTCCAACGAACGTTTACTCGCGCCATGAAAATAAAAGCCAATATTTTTTAAATTATACAACTGTGGCACTTTATACTTATGCATATCTTCGCTGCGACCCGTAAATCCACCACGTCCAAAATTGCGTTTGTCAGCAGGGCCTGTTCTAAATACTTGAAAACCAGATTGAAACAAATTATTGACCCCAACGGCTTGATAGGACATACGGTTTAAGGAAGGACCACGATGACAATTGGTGCAGCCACCTTTGGTAAAAAATACTAAAGCACCCCGTTTTTGGGGCTCCGTCATAGCATTTTTTTCGCCTTTAAGCCAACGTTGAAATGGTGCTTCATTCGTCAAAATTGTCCTAAAATAAGCCGCTATTGCAAACGCCGTTGTCGTCAAAGTGTAACGTTCCGAAGTGGGAATATCAGGGAAAGCTTTGTCAAACAACGATTTATAGCCCAAGTTCTTAGCAATTGTACTGTCCATTGATTGACGATGTACTTGCAAAGCACGTATATTATTTGCTTCCAAACCTTGAAGTCCTTTAAAGTTTATTTCAGTCAATGTATCATTCCGCCAGACATTTTCTGTTCCAATATTGGTATCAAAAGAACCAAAATTACCCGCCCAAAGCGCATTGGTGACATACGCCATATTGTGCATCGTCAATGGTCGTGCGCCTTGTGCATCTACATCGTCACCGAGGTAATAGGTGCTTTTAAATCGCCCTTCGCCATTGTTGCCAAAGCCAATGCCACCGTCGGCAATGCCTTGAAGACGACCCGCCGTGAAACCCATATTTGGCACGTGGCAAGAAGAACACGAATAAGTTTGTTTTAATATCGGATTTTTGCCGACTAAACCGAGGCCGGGTTCAAAAAAAAGCATTTTCCCAAGAGCCACTTTGTCCGCCGTAAGGGGGTTTTTAACATCTTGATTAGGGATTTTGCTTAAATCTTTGCCATCAGGCATGATGTATTCGTCTAAACTTGAGGAGGTGGCAGTTGCTCTTACCGCTTGTTGCAACGTATCTTCATTGGTTAAAAGGCTTTCATGTTGGCAGGCATAGAGCATAAATGCCATGCTAAGAATAATATAGAAAAACTTGTTCATTGGATAAATATTTAGTAAAATTGTTATATTAAAATACGAAATTCGTCTTAAATTATGATAAAAACAACAAGTTTATATAATTATTTTAAAAACATATTT
Organism: Saprospiraceae bacterium; assembly: GCA_043744455.1. Taxonomy (GTDB): domain Bacteria; phylum Bacteroidota; class Bacteroidia; order Chitinophagales; family Saprospiraceae; genus JAAFJT01. Next base: position 23,433 of record JAYTUQ010000081.1, read on the forward strand.
TAAAGTGGCTAAAAATTCGCTCTTACTTGTGCCCTTCCGACATGAATGATGCGCGAATCTCCCGTTTTGCGACCGTCATAACTCAATGATAACAATATATTTTTTGACAAAGATTGGTCAAAAGTTATATTCCAAATAAAATTTTGTCCATTTTGTAAACCTTCCAACATCGCAAACTCAACAGGCGTATTTTTTTCTCCAACATAATTAATTTTTACATAACCCACTTTGGCACGAAACTGACCATTGACGGAGCGATTTAAGGTCGCTTCTGTCGAAATATCATTCGTTTTGATGGTTTCACCGTTGGATTTTAGCGTATTTGAGCCATTTCTGAATTTATATTGGAAGGCTAATCTAAAATCATTCCCAATTTGCCATGTCAGTTGTGATTCGATTTTCCATTGATTTATGTTATAATCACGTGTTCGGAATGCCTCACTTTCATTACTCTGATTGCCTTTTGAAACATAATTAAGCAGCGTAAAATGCCTCGAAATCAGCCACCGATTCCGAAAATAGAACTCGCTGCGCCCACGTTCTTCAAAACCTGTGACAACGACAAAACGATTTCGGCTTGAAATATGACCCAATTCTAAATCCCAAACAGACGAATTTCTATTGAAATACAATGAATTACGCATAATTAGATTCAAACCAATGAGAAGTGGGTCGGGAATAGCCAACTGAAAAGGATTCCATTGAGTGACCCCCTCAGTATTTCTTTCTTTTGAAACATTTTTAACGCGACGTGAAATCTGAACATTTGAAGCCGTTGAAAATCGCTTCAAAAACGATATCAAACCCGATGTGTCTTTGTCCCACAACCGCTTAGGCTCAAAACGTATGCTTTGGGCAAACGACACGTTATTAGTCCGAATAAATTGATTGGTAAAAAGCGACACCCGCACATAATCCGCTTGGTCGGGAAAGGGTGCAATTTCAAATTCATCAAGTTGCGGAATCGTATCAGCGTTACGGTTGCGCCACACATATTGCCCTTCTCCTTTGTTAACCCTAACGTATTGATATTCAATCTTTTGCTCTTGTCCTGAACCAATTTCATACAGCGTCGAACCTGTCAAACCAGATTTCAAAAAACTGAAATTATACTCCAGTCGCCCCAAATAACTCTCTTGTGAACGCAAAGTTGTTTGGCTCGTATCGCCTACGTTTAAGTTTCGATACGTCATTTGCCACGTCAAAGATTGTTTCTCTTTTTGTTTAAAATTGCCATTAAAACCCAATTCATTGACGTTCGATAAATCAGCAAAACGGTTGCTAAAAGGTTGGTAATCATATCGTTGCGAAAAAAAAGAACCAAAAGAGACCCCCTCAGTATTTGGCTTATCAAAAGATACACGCCATGCATCGTAAGCAAAACTTGAACGCGTGAGTGTATCGGTGCGCGCGTCGTGCCGTTCATTCCTTTCTCGATCGCCATTCAACGCGATGCGCAAGTTGTTTTTAAAACTTTTTGACAAAACTACATTTGGACGACTAAATTTTGTCCTTTCAACCGACCCCTCAGTATTGAGGACGTTCCAATTCGTTGCGGCAAACCAACCATTTCTATTCACATCAAAATGTACTGCGTGTTTTGAGCCATTATAAACCGTATCTCTTAAAAATCCACCATATTCATAACTTGTTGTAAACCAATCTTTTTTAGCAAACTGAATGCTCCCTAGCACAAATTTTTCTGCCGCTTGTGTTTGTTGTGCTGCCAAATTACCAATCGAATTGCCTGCAAAACTCGACGACCTATTTGCCACAGGCAAGTTCCAATCTCTTGTAAATTCGGCGGCTCTGTACGGATTAAGTGGTCTGAATTGCTGTTGCGTGGCTTCAAATTTGACATCCGTTTTCAAAGAGAAAGCCTCTTTTTTTCCAAAAGAAAACTGATTTTGAAGATTTGAAAAAACCGCCATACCGATATTGGTAGAATCGCCAATATTTGAAAAACGATTGGCATCGTAGCGACTGAGAGCGACTTCAGTTATAATTTTTGTATTCCTAAACACTTGATAATCAAAGCCCAATGTCGCTAATTGCTGTTGGTTCGGCGGTACGAGCGTTCGCACAGGCTCGAATGACCCCCTCAGTAAACCCGACGAATCGGGTGCAATCCAACGATACACACGTCCATTTGCGGAAGTGACTTCTTGAATATAACTGCCGCGACCATCGCCCACGGGCGAAAAACTCGCCGTATATTTTGCAGAATCTACATTCGTTGAATACACCAAAACATCTCGATAGAGCCTGCCTTGAACCGTCGTATCAATCAGTTTGTATTGGATTCTATCGCTCCGAAAACCGTCTTCAGTTGAGCGAATACTGAGGGGGGTAGGAGCGACATTTCCAGCTGCCACAAGCAGCCGTTTATCAAGCGAATCAAGTGCTTGTGTGCCTGTCGAATTTTTAGAATCTTGTTCTGTATATAAACTAAAATTAATTTTTAATTTATTGATTTTAAACTCATTAGATTCCGCAAATGTTGACCGTAAATATGATTGATCAGCGTATTCAAATTCGACAATGATGCGGCTGTCCTTCGTCACCAATCGCTTCGGCGTGAACTGAATTGTGCCCGAATTGTAGTCAATCACATAGTCATTTTCATCGCCTCGTGTGAGCAATACGCCATCAAAAAACACCTTTTCCGTCGCAGCCAAAACGATGAGAAAACCACTTGCACTGCCCGAAGGCAATAACCGATAAGGTCCTTGGTTGCCTTCACTGACGGGCAATACCAAACGCGCAAATTTACCGCGTGCAATGGCAGCACTGACTTTGGAAGCGAGTGTCGCCGTTTGTCGGGTCGTTAAAGTCTTTTTTAGTAGAAATTCACTTGAATTTGAATAGGTTATGCCTTGCAGTTTTTTGTAATAATTAGTAAAATAGCTATTGGGTTTCGACAATTCGTAATCGCCCGCAATGAGCGTATTGTTTTTCTTTTTTAGTTGAATAAAAATACGGTCAAATTGCCGCAATTCGAGGGTATTGCCTTCTGCTTGTATCGGCAAATTATTGTCGGTCATGGAAGCCAAAACATCTAAATCGCCTAATTTTCCTGCCAAATTGAGGTTAAAATTTTGATTAACAACTAAATTTTGACTGTTGCCAATCGAAAAACCTTGTGTATAATTGCCGTTATAATCCAATCCTTTTTCAAAAATACTGTTTGTTACTGAGGGGTCGATATAATTGATTTCAAAGCTTTTGGGTGCTAAGGGGTCAATTTTAGCGGAATCCAAACGGACATATTTTTTACCCAAATTGAAAGGTAAAACGCTATAGTGAATGATGAATGATGAATAATGAATGATGAATTTTTCGGTTTTTATAATGAGGTTATTTTTTACTGTGTAAAATGTGCTGTCAATGGGTTTATGTGTTTGATTGTCAATGATTTGTACGGAATTTGTAATGATAGTCAACGTATCTTTTACAAGCGTATCGGTTGGATTTTCGAGGATAAAAGAGCGTTTTGAGTCGTTTATACTGAGGGGTGTTTGAGCCTGAATTTTAGAGTAAAAAACGATTGAAAACAGTAGAAAAAAGCATATGCACACAAGAGATTTACTAAATTTTAAAAATTTAGTAAATCTGATAGTTATCTTAAAATAGCGTTTTTGCAAGGTATGAAACATGATTTTTTTACTATGAATTTCAGCAAAGTTAAGATTAAAACAAAAGCTGGCTTGCACTATTTGTTATACACCTAACTTTCATTTTACAGGAGTCTCAATAAGAATATTTGTATCTTTGTGACAAACAAATTAATTGAATAATGAATAAAAAGCTAATTCGATTTGACTGGGCAGTTAAGAAATTATTGCGGAACAAAGCCAATTACGGCATTTTGGAAGGATTTTTAAGCGAATTACTCTTTGACGATATTCGTATTGAGAAAATATTGGAAAGCGAAGGTAATCAAGAGAACGAAGACGATAAGTTCAATCGAGTAGATATTCTTACCCAAAACTCTAAAAACGAGTTAATCATTGTCGAAATTCAGAATACTTACGAGATAGATTATTTCCATAGAATGGCTTTTGGTGCTTCGAAGGCATTGACAGAAAACCTTGCATTAGGGCAGCCTTATTCTAAAATAAAAAAAATAATATCTATTAATATTGTTTATTTTGATCTTGGACAAGGACAGGATTATGTTTATAAAGGCGGAATTGTTTTTAAAGGGCTGCACCAACACGATATTTTGACACTTTCAGATAAGCAACAAGCGGCTTTTTTAAAAGAAAATGTATCAGATATTTTCCCAGAATATTATATTATAAAAGTGAATAAATTCAACGACATTGCTACTGATAATTTAGATGAGTGGATTTACTTTTTGAAGAATAGTGAAGTGAAAGAAGAGTTTAAAGCCAAAGGGTTAAAGCAAGCTGGAGAAGTGTTGGATATTATGCGACTACCACAGGACGACCAGTACAGCTATAATCGTTATTTGGATTATTTGCATTATAAAGCAAGCGAAATACTCTCTTTAAAATCTGAAGCAGAATTTCAAGTAAGAGAATCGGAAAAAGTTGAAATTGCCAAAAAAAGCATTTTAAAAGGCTTCGATAACCAAATTATTTCGGAACTGACAGGTTTGACAATCGAAAAAATAGAAGAAATTCGACAGTTGATAACAAAGAAATAGGTAGAGCAATGAGGGCTATTTATTGCGAGACAAACTGAAGTAATTGAATTCGGGTCATTATATTTTTGTACTGTATTTAGACAGTTGAGTGAAAGGGTGATTGCGAATCACCCTTTCACTTTTTATTTTCAAACATCGAACGTCAATTCAACTTCCGCAGTCGTCGGATGCGCTTGACAGGTCAAAATGTAGCCTGCCTCCACTTCATCATCATCGAGGGCGAAACATGCGTCCATTTTTACAGCACCTTTTATCACTTTTGCCATGCACGTCGAGCAAGCACCCGATGTACAACTATAAGGTGGATCGAGCTTTTGCTTAATCATCACATCCAATATCTTTTGTCCTTTTGGCACAGCAATATTATGTGTTTTGCCGTTTAGGGTCACTGTAACGGCTGCACCGTCTACGGTAGCGGCAGATACTGAGGGGTCGGTTGCGACACCAATATTGTTGAAATGCTCGATGTGGATATGTTTTTTATCAATATTTATGGCTTTCAAAGCATTCTCGGTCACCTCAATCATGCCCGTGGGTCCGCAAACAAAATATTCAGCGACTTTCGACCGCATGGGATTTTCTTCTAAAAAGGCTATGACTTGAGCATCGTCAATTCTCCCGTTTTTACCTGTCCATGAGGATTTGCCTTTAGAAAAAAGACCTGATATACCACCTACTTTTTCTTTTTTTGGTTGGCTTAAAATGTGTTCCACAACAAGTTGTTCCTCGTATTTATGCTGCAAATTGGAGAGTTCTTGCTTGTAAATAATGGAATCTTCGTTGCGATTGCTGAACAAAAGGTTGACTTTGGACATGGGCTCGGCTTCCAAAATGGTTTTTAAAATAGACATCAAAGGCGTAATGCCGCTGCCTGCGCCCAACAAATAATAGTCTTTTCGCACGTCTTTACTGAGGGGGGTAAAAAAACGACCCGAAGGCGGCATGACTTTAATCGATTCACCTTCTTTTACTTTTTCACAAATATGCGTCGAAACCGCTCCTTTTGGCACTTGTTTCACGGTCACCGCCAATTCATCTTCTAAGGGGCTGGTGCAAATCGAGTATGCACGACGAATATCTTCGCCACCAATCATAAATTTTAAGGTTAAATGCTGCCCTTGTACGAATGTAAAAGTTTCTTTTAAATTTTCAGGTACATCAAAATAAAGGCTGACCGCATCTGCCGTTTCACGAACGACTTTTTTGACAGAAAGATTGAAAAAACTTGTATTCATATTACTTCTGAATGATTTTTTAATTTTTAAATAAAAATATCCCTACCATGGGTTAGAGTTGCAAAGGTAAACACAACGAATTGATTTTCGTTCTACTTTTTGATTTGACTTCGCTAACTTTATGGTAGATAGGATGCTCAATAAAATGCTGGAATTATGAAAATTAAAGAATAATAATGGGATTTTTGAACCAACACAAGAAATTTTAAGTTATAAAACTGCATCATAACAACGGATTGATAAAGCTATTCAAATTACTTTATGCTCAAAATGATACAGGGGTTAAGTTTATTATGATAATTTTACCCTAGAAATCGCTTTAATCAAAGGTATTTCTGCATTTTAATATCATCTTAAACCAACACCTAAAATGAAAAAAATCTTTCTGTTTCTCTTTTTGCCCTTGTACTTGACGGCGCAAAACATTCCTCTCCAATCATTCAAAAGTTATCCATTTCCCACAGAATTATGTTCGGCTGCCAAAGGTGCAAAAATTGCTTTTGCACTCGATGAACAGGGCAAACGCAATGTTTATGTAGCTGAAGGACCCAAATACAAGCCACGAAAATTGACGCAATTTGATTCAGACGATGGTCAAGAAATCTCAAGTTTGTCTATTTCAGACGATGGTGAATGGGTTGTCTTTGTGCGTGGTGGCGATCATGGAGGCAACTGGGAAACAGGTTTGCCTGTCAATCCGACCTTCGACCCGAAACCATTGATGGTAAGAATCGTCAGTGTCCCCTTCAAAGGTGGGGACGTCAAATACTTGTCTGAAGGCGAAGAACCGATGATTTCACCCAATGGTAAAATGGTTGCTTTTATTAAAAGTGGTCAAGTGTGGACAGCGCCGATTGACAGTGCGAATGCGGCTAAAAACTTGTTTACAACACGTGGTACAGTCAGTTCTTTGGCGTGGAATACTGAGGGGTCTGCTCTATTGTTTGTGTCTAACCGTAGCGACCATTCGATAATTGGCATTTATACCGATGCAAAAACGCCGATTCAGTGGGTTGGGCCTTCTTTTTCATTTGATGCTTCTCCGCAATGGTCTTTAGATAACAAGAAGGTTGTTTTTACAAGAAGACCTGGTGCCGGTGGTGAACCCGATTCGATGCTCGTTAGAAAACACCGACCCTGGAGCATTTATACGGCTGATTTATCAACAAATAAAGCGACTTTGTTGTGGAAGGCGCCCAAAACGCTGCGCGGTTCAGTGCCGTCAACGCATGGTGGTAGCAATTTGCACTGGGCGGCAAATGATCGAATTGTGTTTTTGTCTTATCACGATGGATGGCCTCATATTTATTCTATGTCGTCGTCTGGGGGCAAAGAGCTTTTATTGACACCAGGCGATTTCATGTGTGAGCATATTCAATTGAGTAGCGATAAAAAATATTTGACTTTTAGTGCCAATACTGGCGCGGACAAAATGGATATCGAAAGAAGACATGCCGCAAAAGTATCTGTTGACAAAGCCGATATGCAAGTACTAACGCAAGGCAATGGCTTAGAATGGACACCTATTTTGACCGATAACGGTCAAACAGCAGCGTTTATCAGTGTGACCGCCCAACAATCGCCTTTGCCTGCTATTATGACATTGGATGGTGAAAATAAGGGTAAAATTCAACTTTTGGGATCCGATTTAGTGCCTTCCAGTTTTCCAAAAGAAAAATTGGTGACGCCCACACAAGTCATTTTCAAAGCAGCTGATGGGGTTATTATTCACGCAGATTTGTTTATGCCACAAGGAGGCACGACCAGAAAATCCGCAATAGTCTATGTTCATGGCGGACCACCGCGACAAATGCTGTTGGGTTGGCACTATTCTGATTATTATTCAAATGCCTATGCGTCAAATCAATATTTAGCGAGTTTGGGTTTTGTGGTTTTATCGGTCAATTATCGTTTGGGTATTGGTTATGGCTATGAATTTCACCAACCTGCCATGGGCGGTATGTCAGGCGCATCTGAATATAAAGACATAAAAGCAGCGGGTATGTGGTTGCGGAAACAACCGTTTGTGGATACGACTAAAATTGGCATCTATGGCGGTTCATATGGTGGTTATTTGACAGCTCTGGCTTTGGCGAGAGATTCAAAGATTTTTGCCGCGGGTGTTGATATTCATGGCGTTCACGATTGGGGCATTTCTTCATCTATAATGACAGCTTTTGCTAATAAAACAGAAAAAGCACCTGATTATGAAAAAGCGATAAAAACGGCTTGGTCATCTTCGCCAGTTTCATCCATAAGCACCTGGAAATCACCCGTCCTCATTATTCATGCCGACGATGACAGGAATGTTCGCTTCAACCAAAGTACAGATTTGATTAATCGGCTTGAAAAACAAGGCGTACCATACGAAACTATGATGATTGTGGATGACACGCACCATTGGATGAACTGGGCAAATTCTATAAAGGTTTATGGGGCGGTGGCTGATTTTTTCGTTCGGAAATTTAAGAAATAAGGAATGTGTTAGTTTTTTTATACAACAAAGCCGCTGAATGTGTTAAACATTTAGCGGCTTTGTTGTTGAACTTTTTTTCTTGAAATATCTATAATTTCACAAACTTCGTCGGCACTTTATGCCCTTGACTTGTGGATGTTGTTAGAAAATACAGCCCTTGTTCGAGGTCAAAAACGGAAAAATTAAGACGGTTTAGTCCTTTATCAATCGCTTTTGCTTCTGATTTTACGACCTTTCCTAAACTGTTATAAAATTCAAAAGTCACTTCTCGGGCATCTAAACTTTCGAGTTGCACACGCAATTCGCCATCTGTTGGGTTTGGCGCAATTGTTTGAATGACAATCGGAATCAATTGCGTTGGTTTTTGCCTAATGGATTGAAATGCAGCCATTTGTGGCGTAAGGCTGATGTTTGCGGTATTGTTTGCAGCATTGCCATCTACTGGCATTGACGCTAAAAGATTGGTTTTTATGAGAATCGGTGCAACGGCATCGAGGATAAAAAACGGTGCATCAAGCGTTGCCGATGCGCCTACTGCAAGGCTTGGAATTGTCCATTCCGCACATTCAATGCCGCCTGCACAGTAGTCATTGAACACACCCAATGAAGTAACACGAGTGCCGCCAAAAGCCGTTTTGTCGGGGCGTTTCAAATCAATTTTTATATTTGTCATGGTTGTTGTACCGATGTTTTTAGCACTTACACGCACATTGTTAGTTGTCCACTGACGGTAAGTTGTTGGATTTGAACTGATTGTGAGTTCAATATCGGCATTGGCAGTCACGATGGGCGTTGTTTCCCAAGCGACATCATCAATTTCAAGGCTGCGGAATTGATCACCGCCTGAACTGATATATTTGAAGGCAATATAACGGTCAGTGCCTCGATAATTGGCAAATTGGGCGATATATTCCGTAAAAGCATTGCCACCGATGGCACATTGACCCAATAAAGTAAAACTTGACCCATCAAACGGATTGCTCAAAGTGCCGATTTGAATCAAGGCATTGCCTGCCGCTTCGCTGCCAAAAGTATTGGCGGCTTTGAAACGCAAACGATGTGTACCCGCCCCAAGGTTGGAAATTTCAGGCGTGACCAACATGATTAAAGCCGAATCCGTCAAAGGTGTGCTGCGAAACATAATAACCCGTTTGGATGTATTGCCGACTGTACCGCGGCTTGTTGAGCGTACATCTGTCCATGCTTCGTAAGCATTTGGCGCATGATAAGTGAGTTTTGTCCAACACAAAGGAAAATTGAACGTGGTCGTAGAAAGAGCTGCACCACTTTCAAAATCTTCAACGAAAGACGTGCGCGCGCTCAATGTGCAAGGCTCACTTACTAAATTGAACATTGTGGCATTTGACCAAGCCGACCATGCACCATTTGCAGTACAACGGCTGCGCACGATTGCCCGAAGGCGACCACCGACAAGCGTTATATCCGCAAATGTATCCGTCCGAATACCCGATGAAATGAGCGTACCACCGTT
>JAYTUQ010000082.1:0-33265 GCA_043744455.1 Saprospiraceae bacterium
CAATAGACCGAGCCGATGGCTCTATTATTACGACAAAAATGACAAATCTTTGTGTCGCTTTTTTCACTGTAAGTTTACGGCGAACATCAAAATTTTTAAAATTTCCTAAATCTGCGCTCTATTCCAAATGATATACTGTCTCAAAAATCAATGCTTACCTTTTGAGACAACCTCATTTTTTTTTTATAAAATTCAATTTAATTGTTTTACTATTTTAAATATATAGTATTACTATTGTACTTGAAAATTTTACTTTGATATATTTTAAAATTATTCATCGAAATCAAAAAATCGAAATAATCTCTTTGAGTAAATATTAAAGTGAAATAATAGAAATCTTCAAGCCTAAATTGCAATAAAAATTGAATAAATTATTAAAAAGTAAGAACTATGTACCCATATGGGAAACGACCGCTTACAGTTTAATTTCTATGATAAATCCTGTCATTGAAAGCCATTCAAAGGAAATTAACGTATTAGATTTTGGTGGTGCTTGTGGCGCACACTATTTTCAATTGAGAAATATCATTGACAAAAATCTAAAAATCAATTGGGTTGTCGTTGAAACACCTGGAATGGTGGCACAGGCGAAAAAATTAGAGACCAACGAACTCACTTTTTGCAGTGATTTTGATGATGCCATTAAAAAACTTGGAACAGTGGATTTACTGCATACCTCTGGCACGCTTCAATGTGTTGATGAGCCTTTAATATATTTAGAAAAAATTCTAAATTGCAACGCCAAATGGGTATTATTCAATAGGCTTGGTTTGAACCAAATTGACAGAGATGCCATCACTATTCATACATCAAAATTGAGTTGGAATGGTATTGGAGATTTACCTGAAGGTTATACGGATAAAATAGTCAAATATCCTTTTACCTTTATGTCTGAAAAAGTATTTCTTGAAAAAGTACAAAATAAATATTCATTAATTGCTAAATTTTTCGACCAAAGCGGCATAAAAGCCATAAAAGGTGAAGATATTGTAGGATACGGGTTATTATGTAAAAATATCAACTAATCCTAAGGCAATATAAAATTGTCATAAGGATATGAATCCAAAATTCTCCATCATAACCATCGTCTATAACGGTGAATGTTTCATTGAAGGAACGATGCAAAGCGTTCTAAATCAGACATTTACAGACTACGAATACATCATCATTGATGGCGCTTCAAAGGACAGTACGGTTTCCCTTATTCAAGAATTTGCCCAAAGTACCCCCCTCAGTATAAAATGGATTTCAGAGCCTGACAAGGGTTTGTACGATGCCATGAACAAAGGTTTACGACTTGCCACAGGCGATTTTTTACTGTTTTTAAATGCGGGTGATAGACTTTTTGAATCCACAACGCTTGAAAAAATAGCTACTGCTTGCACACTGACCACCGATATTTTGTACGGCGAAACGATGCTCGTTGATGATACACGCAAACATATCGGCACACGTACAGATATAACCGTTCAAAAATTACCTGAAAAATTATCGTGGCGGAGTATGCGTTTGGGCATGGTAGTGTGTCATCAATCCTTTTTACCTGCTCGAAAAATAGCCCCTCAGTACATAGACAATAATTTGGCTGCTGACATTGATTGGGTCATCAAATGCTTAAAAAGTGCTAAAAACGTAACGCATACGCATACCATTGTTTCAGAATATCTCATGGGTGGTGTCTCTAAAAAAAAGCATCAACAGTCTTTGAGGGATAGATATGCGGTTTTGAAAACGCATTTTGGGACGGTTGAAAATCTAATAAATCATAGTTTCATAGTGACCAGGGCGATATTATTCAAGCTAAAAAATAGAGGAAAAAAAACTTATTAGCGAATCATCATTTTCAAATAGTACCCTTTTTCTTATGTTATCAATGATTAAGGTAGTAAATTTGTAAATTGAATTTTGAATTTACTACCTTAATGATTAAAAATAATGATTGAACGACTTATAACACAGAAAATCATTGAAGATGCGAGCTATTTTCCTGTACTGGGCATTATCGGACCACGGCAAGTAGGCAAAACAACACTTGCTAAAACATTTCAAACACTTATCGGTAAAGAGTCCATCTATTTTGATTTAGAATTTACAGAAGACGCACGTCTTTTAGAGCAACCGACGCAGTTTTTACAACAAAATGCGGATAAATGCATCATTATTGATGAAGTACAACGAGCACCTCATTTGTTTACGCTTTTACGTGCCTTAGTTGACCAACAACGTGAACCTGCACGTTTTTTGTTATTGGGTTCTGCATCACCGTGGTTGCTAAGAAACTCTTCCGAATCATTAGCGGGACGCATTGCTTATACCGAACTGACACCATTTTCATTGACTGAATTGACCGAAGATACAGATTGGACGCAACACTGGTTTAGAGGCGGTTTTCCAAATGCTTTTTTAGCACCTTCCGATGGTTTATGCAGACGTTGGTTAGACAATTTAATAAAAACATTTATTGAACGTGATGTCCGTTTATTAGGCTACGAATTAGCACCCGCAGCGTTAACTCGATTGATAATGGTGCTAACCTCGATTCATGGTAATCTATTGAATATGAGTGACTTATCACGCACATTAGGTATTTCACAACCCACCATAAAGCATTATTTGGACATCTTAGAGGGTGCTTTTTTGATAACACGTTTACAACCTTATTACGTGAATACAACGAAAAGGCTCGTAAAATCCCCTAAGCTATATTTGCGTGATAGCGGCATATTACACGCTTTAGCCAATATACCATCATCTGAAAATTTGTGGAATCATATACTTGCGGGTGCATCATGGGAAGGTTATGTTATAGAAGAAATCAAGCGGCGTACTGCTCAACAATGGGCATATTATTTTTATCGCACACAAAAAGGTGCAGAAGCAGATTTACTGCTGATTGCACCAAATGGTAAAAAATGTATCATTGAAATCAAGCTATCGAATGCCCCCTCAGTATCTCATGGGTTTCATCAGGTTTTAGACGATATAAAACCTGATTTTTCTTATATTATTACGCCAAATAGTCGAAGCTATCAACGTGACAATGGTGTTTTCGTCATATCACTACGTGAATTTTTAGAAAAAGAAATACCTATGATTGAAAAAATATAAACATAAATAGATACTTTCATCTCATTCGAAAAGCAAAAAATCATAATAAAATTTTCTCTATTTCCGACCACGAGTTAACCCGTCTATGCCTCCCGTTATCCGCTAAAACATTGTGGGTAGCTGTAAAAAGAAAGGTTTCCCCTTCAAAATAATCGAGGTTTTTGAAATGATCATCAATCAAAATATCGGCTTTAACGATGGTTTTTGACCCACATAAACACACCTTTTGCCAACCAATAAAAGGGAAATGCTCTTCTAACCACATCATTTTATCGTACAAACTCCTTGGAAATTCAGTCGCAGCAGAGACAATAAAAACATCATATTTTTCTGTTAAACGTTTCACAACTCCTTGGCTATCAGGCATAACGGGCAAATTCCGAAAATACCCCTCAGTATTGACCCACTTCATCACGTTTGGAAATGCTTCACTTTCCAATTTGCCATTTATATCATCGGGTATCAGTCGAATCTGTGTTTCTTGTTCATGTGAGTCGAGGAAAGCCGTTGTAACGTCAGCAATAACATTGTCCATATCTATGGCTATTCGTTTCATTTTGTTTGTTTATTTATTAACGGATTGAAATCCATTCTACGGTATTTTTCCGTGAAAACGGAGAAGATGATTGTTTGAATTTTCATTAAAAATGCATAAAACCAGCGTTTTGGGCACACGTTCTGTTGGGTCAAATAGGATTTTAATCGGATTATGCACATAACCATTGTCCCCAAAAAGATTGATTTGCTGCTGCTTAGACGGTAATCGAAAATGCAAAAGCTCTTCAGAAGTGAGCGGCAAAGGTACGTCTTCGTAACCCTCCTCTTCAAGGAAAGTTCGAATCATATCGAGGCTCGATTGTAGTTTTGAACCTGCAAACCGGATTTGATATTGCCACCCGTCACTGATACCGCCTTGGTAGAGACTGCCTTCTGTCGGAAATTCTTCTCGAATCATTATGCCAATTGCTCTGTTTTTAAGGTGCAAATTTAGTTTTTATAAACAAAAAAGGACCCTATTTCAACTTTTTGTTTTTAACAAAAGACAAATGATGAATTTAATCCCTATTTTCATATAAAAAAATCAAATAGAAATAGATTGTTGAAAATTCAAAAAGAAGATTTAAATTTGTCTCTGAAAAAAACAAATTAATATGACCAGAACATTTACTCTTTTAAACACTTTTCTTTTTTTTTCTATACAAATATTTGCACAAAAAATTGTCATACAATTAGATGCCGCACCAACAAGTACCCCCTCAGTATCAAAAGCAGCTTTACGCTACAATAAAGATTTTGCGTACAGTTTTACCCTAGACGATTGTTCATCAGACCATTTCAACCTGGCTAAACCGCTATTTCAAGGAGGTGTTGTGCCCGGAAGCGGTTACACGTCACCCGGTTTATTTTTTACGGATGGATGTGGCAATGATATCCCCTTTAAGGTTGGAATTGCTTGGAATTCAACAAATTCTGCTGGTTATGGACCTAATGCGAATGATGCAAATAATATGTCATGGGCACAATTGCAGGAACTTTATAACTTAGGTTGGGACGTTTTGAACCATAGTTTTGCACATCGGGCTTGGGGTGATATTACGGGCAGTTACACGTATGCCAATCAAATTACGCAAAATAGTGACAATGTTCGAAGCCATTTGGGTATCGAAATGCCTTGTTTTGTTGTACCGTCAGGTGATTATAATTATCAAGATGTCGCTTTACAATTAGGCTATAAAGCCGTTTTTGATCAAAATTTTCCTCAATACAATGTGAGTTATACAGGCATAAAAATTGACGATAATGTCAATATGACTAACCTAAAAGCGTATCGTGAGGAGATTTCGACTCAAGTCGATAATCCTATAAAATTGACCAATATTGCTACCCTTAGTACAGGCGGTTCTCATTATTGGTACAACGAATTTGGACATCATATAGATAATTTCAATACGGGTACGCCTTTCAATTTTTATAAATTTAAAGACTATATGGTCAATATTGCCAACACTTATGGCAAAAATGGCAGTGACCGCGTGTGGTTTGCGCCTTTGCAAGAGGTTTATGAATATGTGATAAGTCGGCAAAATGTTGAGTTTTCAACCCATGTGACGAATGATAATAAATTGGAGATAACGTTAAATTTAGCGACTGTGCCAACGTGGATGCGCCGTAAAACCGTTACTTTGATTATCAATGCCACCCCTAATTTTTCAAATGTCACGTTACCGCAAGGTATCAATGCGACATGGCGCAACACAGGCGCAACGAAACTATTGAACCTTGATTTTACGCATTATACGCCGACTATTCCGGTTGAATTAGTGGCTTTTTCAGCGAATACCAAAGGGTCAACAGCTCTATTGAATTGGGAAACGGCTTCTGAAGAACATTTTCAAGGATTTGAAATTGAAAAAAGCTTAGAGGGTAATAACTATTTACCGATAGGTTTTGTGAAAGCAAAAGGCCTGGCGTCTAAATATGCGTTTGAAGATGATAAATTTGAAAAAACAAGTTACTACCGCTTAAAAATGGTGGATAATGATGGTCTTTTTGATTATTCAAAAACAGTATCGCTTCTTGTTCCATCAAAATATACTGTCAAAATCACCCCCTCAGTATCAGACGACTCAGTAGTTGTTGAAACCGATTTTGACGATAAATTACCCGCAACAATTGCTATTTTTAATGAATCTGGAAAGTTGATGATTGAAAAAACAGCTAATCAAACTAATATTATTTCGTTGGTATCGCTGCCGCCAAGTTTGTATTTCGTGCGGGTTAATCATGGACTTGACTTTTGGGTTAAGAAAGTGATGAAATTTTAATTGCTCTTCCACAGTTTTCGGGGTGCTTTATACTGCGTGGATACTTATGATTATTTAGGACTGATAAATAATAATTCATGAATAATAAATTGGCAATCATTTGATTATAAAGAGTTGATGAATTGGAATTGATTATTTTTTAATTCGGATTATTATGAATTATTTAGTAAAATGAAATTTTGAAAAATTCCCTATCCTTTACCACACTTTACTTCATAGCCACAAAATTGTCGAAGACCGCTCTAAAGGTTGCCTTTTTTAGAAGAATGTACACTAATTAGTCATGTCAAATATACAATATGAAAAACATCATACTCTTCTTAGTCCTATTATTAAGCAATTTTTGCTTCGTTTCTGCTCAAAAAATAACAATTCAGTTCGATGCTGTGCCCTCTTCGACCCCCTCAGTATCCAAAGCTCTTTTGAAGTATAATAAAGATTTCGCGTATAGTTTTACATTGGACGATGCGACTGTTGATGCTTACACCTGCGGTTTACCTGTTTTTAAAGGGGGTTTAGTGAGTGGAAACGCGCAAAAATATAGTGGGCTTTTTTATACAGATGGTTGTGGCAACGACATACCATTTCGAGGCGGTGTGGCTTGGAATACAACCAATTTAGCAGGTATAGATGTCCATACAGGCAACGTACAAGGGCAATTAACGTGGAAACAACTGGATACTTTATATGATTTAGGATGGGACGTAATGAATCATTCTTATGACCATCGGTCACAATTGAATGGGCCTATGTCTGGCAATGATTATGTGTATGAAATCAATCAAAATAAAATTGCTGTTCAAAATGCCACTCAAAAACAGATACAAATGCCGCTTTTTGTTGTGCCATCAGGCGATACTTTTTACAATAATATCGCCTTTCAGCAAGGTATTCAACTTGTTTTCAATCAACCGGGCAATACGATAGGTTTTGGTGGTTTGGACGTGACAACAGAGTATAATTTCGATAAAAAAGTCGTACATAGGATGTCGTTAGAAGAAAGTATAGCAACCTCTCCTACATTTCTTGACAGGGCGGTGGCTAAAACAACAAGTGGCAATAAAATTTGGTACAACGAATTTACACATCGCATTGATGATTTCAGCCCTACCGCGGCGTTTGGGTTTAAAGATTTTCAAAATCACATGAAAAGGGCAGCTGATACTTGGGGAAAAAATGGGCGCGATAACATGTGGATGGCACCGCTTCAAGAGGTTTATGAATATTTGATGATGCGGCGTTATGCTAATTTTACGTCAAGTGTAAATGGTTCAAAACTCGATTTAACTTTTGATTTGTATAACCTACCAAAATGGTTGCGCCGTCGGACATTAAGCTTGGTTGTCAATTCGACAGTTAATTTTTCAACCGTAACTGTTCCTGTGGGCGTGAAAGTAACTTTTAGAGGCACGGGCAATCAAAAACTTATAAATCTCGACTTTACCGATTTCAAAACAACAGGTATTTTTGAAGAAAAAACAGACCCCTCAGTATTAGCCCTATTCCCAAATCCAATTGGTGATATTTTAATCATTGAATTACCAAATCCTACTACTCTCGAAGCCCAATTGACGGTATATGACTTAACAGGTAAAGTTGTTTTGAATGCAAAAACAAAGGAAAAAACAGCACGTTTGAATACCGCCTTACTCAAGGAAGGTTATTATTTTCTAATGGTACAACAAGGAAACTCATTTTATCGTGGTTCGTTCGTAAAATAAATATTTGTAATTCATGCCAAATATTAGAAATGGCTTTTTAAATGTTTAAAACCCTTTATAAAATAAACTTTCAGTGATTCTGCTTCTCGCTACGCTCAAAAAGCGTGTTTTTAATTTTTTTTTAAATATATTACTGCATATTCTATATATTGACATTCACCGAACGCACGATATTAATTATCAACAAAAATTGTTGATAAATCTTTTTATTTTTTGAAACAAAACCCCTTCAGAATATCGTTTAGCAATAAAATTTAGTATTAATTAAATATTATTAAAAAAAATGCTTCTTTAAATAAAAAAGTTTATAAATAAGTTGTCAAAGTAACTGTTTTGGAGTACCTTTGTAACTCCAATTTCTTGGAAAAATTCCTTTAGACTAAACTAAATATTCACGAATCGTTTTAATGTGTAATTAAACGATTTCACTATGAGAAGAGCATCTTTAGCAGACTACCTATAAAAAGCATTTCTGCGGCTTCGTTTAAGTTTTATCTGTGTCGTGCCGCTTTGCTACAACTTTAACCAAGTTTTTATACACGACATCTTTAACAAATCATTCAACGCCCTGCTCGAAACAAGAATTGAGTAATAGACGTAATTTATAAAAAGCTGAGACAAAGCGGCGTATCAAATACTTTGTGCCCATACAATGAAAAGCATCAAAAAAACAGTAGAGACTATGAATACTTCTTTTAAAATTATTATGAAAGGCCGGCTTGCGTTTGGAACGCAAAAAAGCTACGACATGATGATGGAGCAATATACGCGCCGTTTGGAGCAGTATTATAAAAATGATATTATTTTGAAAGGTGAAGAACATCTTTCAGAAGAACAACTTGCTATTATCGTTCCACGTACTTCTTTTGAAATTACAAATGAAAAGACATGGAAAAATACAATTAATTTATTTAATGAATTACGTAGTTATGCTGTTGCTGGTGATATGAATATTTGGGTGTTACGAGTTGAAGGAAAACAATTGCTTCATGAAGCGATTATTCTACCACAGGGTGATAAATATGCCACCACTCAGTACAATCGCGGCGTAACGCTTCTACGTAAAACGGGTAAAGAAGAAAAAGCCTTTGAGTTTTTGACTAAAGCTATTGAAAAATATGAAGGTTATGAACAAGCATACGAACGCCGCGGTGTCGCTAACCATCGTTTAGGTCGTCTTGATGAAGCTATGATGGACTTTACAAAAAGTATCAGTTTAAATATAAATCCAGAAGCGCTTATAGGTCGTGCCCTTATCAAACGTCAATTAGGCGATATTGCAGGTGCACTTGTTGATTTGGATTTAGCTGTGAAAAATGCTGTGCCTTATCAACCTGTTTTTTGGGCGGCTCGTCGCATTAAAGGTGAATGTCATTTGGAATTGAGCCAGTTGGAAGAAGCTATTTTTGAATTGAAATTGGTAACAAAACGACCTTTCAAACCCAGTGACCCTAACTTTGCACATCGTCGTAAAGCGTGGGAAACTTATGCTATCACACTCGAAAAAGCTGGCAAGAGGACTGAAGCAGATGCCGCGTTTCGCACAGCGAAATCGATTGAAGTAGTTATTGAAACAAGTATTGATGCGCCAAAAACGGCTAAAAAACAGTCTCTTGTTTCTGCATAATGGTTTCCATTCATAAATACTAGGTAATTTATAAACTTTATCCAATGGTTCATCAAATATATTTTGATGAACCATTTTTATTTGCCGATATTAGTTTTTGACTTCATAATTTTATTTTGCAGATTTAATTTCATCATCTTTGATTTTTATTTTGCAGATTTAATTTCATCATCTTTGATTTTTATTTTATTTAAAATACTGAAAGACAATATTTTATGAAAAAAATATTTCTGTTTTGCCTACTTTCTTTATCGCCATTCGTCATGCAAAGTCAAACGACTGTTGTATATGCCCAGCCACTGCCTAAAATTAATTCACAAGGAATAATAACAATGCCCGATGGTCAGACCCACACGATTGAAAACTATGCAAATACTGAGGGGTCTGTTTTTTTCATCATTCGCCATTCAGAGAAAGATACTGCTGGCGGCTCAAATGCCGATTTGAACCCCGTTGGGCGAGGTCGAGCAAAAGCATTGCAAAAAATGCTTAAAAAGGTAAAAATTCAAGGCGTTTACTCAACCGACAAACCTCGTACAAGGCATACGGCTGAACCAACAGCAAAGAACAAACACCTACCTGTTGAAATTTATGACCCCAAAAAACAAAAAGAATTGCTAACAGGTTTAGTGAATAAAAAAGGTAAATTCCTTCTCGTGGGTCACTCCAATACTGTTTCACAACTCGTAAATATTCTGACGGGAAATGAGCAGGAAAAAGAGTTTTCTGAAAGCGATTATACACGTTTTTATATTGTTTCTTTAAAAAAAATAGGGGAAGCTAAAGTTTTAATGATTCGTTTTTGATAAAATTCTTTAGATATGCACAACTTAATGACAACAAAAGACATTGCAGATATATTAGATAGAATTGACAAATTAACGCCTAAAAGCCGTGCTAAATGGGGTAAAATGACTGTAAATATGATGCTTTGTCATGCTGCCGACCATCACCGTATGATGATAGGTGATATTCCTGCTAAACGTCGTCATTCTTATTTGTATCAAAATTTTATGAAATGGTGGATTATGCGCCTTGAAAAACTCCCTCGTTCCATGCCTATAGTACCTGAAATAGACCCCAAAAAAGGAGGTGGAACGCTTCCCACTCACTTTGAAAATGATAAATATTTGTTGAAAAATGTCGTATTAAGCTTTGCTTTTCTTCGCGAAAAGGAGCTTGTATCACATCCGCGTTTTGGGAAATTCACAAAACAGGAGTATGGCCGCTTCGCTTATATGCACATTGACCATCATTTACGTCAATTTGGTGTTTAAATAGTTGTTAGTCATGAAAAGCCGTTGCCACCATATAAGCCGTTGCAGCCGCCAATGCACCAATCAAAGCCGTTTGAAAAGCCCCTTTAAAAGGTGGTTGCCCAATGACATGACTTTTCAAATAGCCAAAAATCATTAATGCAGCGATTGTGACACCCACAGACCACAGCAAGGCAGTGTGTGCGATATCGAAGAAAAAATAAGGCGATAAGGGTACAAAACCCCCAACGACGTAAGAAAAACCAATGTTAAAAGCTGCTTGACGCGCTCGTTTTTCATTTGGCTTTTCTAAACCTAATTCAAAACGCATCATAAAATTGACCCATTTATCGCGGTCTTTTGCGAGTTCGTCCGCCGCCAGTGTTTGCAGTTTCTTACTTAAACCATATTCAGCAAAAACCTCGCGGACTTCTGCTTTTTCCTTTTCGGGAAATAAGTGTGTTTCTTCATATTCTCGTTTCAATTCAGCATTATAATGGTCAATTTCAGTTTTTCCAGATAAAAAACCGCCTAAACCCATGGCAATTGAGCCCGCAATAATTTCTGCAATACCAGCCGTTAAAATAATATGAGTATCGGAAATTGCTCCACTCAAACCCGCCGCAAGGGCAAAAGGGACGGTCAAACCATCACTCATGCCAATAACAACATCTGTTAATAACTCAGAACTTTGAAAATGCGCTTCATGATGATGATGTGGGTCATAATCGGGCTTGTGATGAAGATGAGTATCCATGATAAATCACTGTTTAAAACTGATTTGATTAATTTAATTGTTTTTAACCGAACATTTTCTACCCCCTCAGTATTTTGGGCTATTTGAAAGGTAAAATTATAGTTTCACGTTTAAACGAAACTTACTAACTTTCCGAAATCAAAAAATAAACGACATTTCTTTACTAAAAACTAAGCACTATGAATGCAGTTGATAGCATTAAAATCAACTTTAATCCAGATAACTTATTGGTTCTCAATATCATTTTAGCGTTATTGATGTTTAGCATCGCGCTCGACATCCGCAAAGACGACTTTGAAATGTTGTGGAAAAACCCCAAACCTGCTATCGTTGGTACGATCGGGCAACTCATTGTTCTGCCTCTGGTGACCATCGGACTCGTTTTTGTCTTCAATCCGCCCCCCTCAGTAGCATTGGGTATGGTAGCAATTTCAGCTTGTCCCGGCGGTAATAATTCAAATTACACAACTCATTTGGCAGGTGGCAATACCGCTTTGGCTATAACGACAACTTCCGTTTCAGTCCTTGTTTGTATTGTTACAATGCCACTTTATATATGGTTAGGGGCTAAAGTCATACCCAATATCGCCAGTTTGCAACGAGAAGTCAGCATCAATCCAATAGATATGGTTGCCATTGTCGGCGGTCTCATTCTGACACCTTTGGTGATAGGCATGGTTATCAATAGCCGTTTTCCAAAGTTTGCCAACCTGATTCGCAAGCCGTTTAAGATATTATCACTCATTATGTTTTTCGGGTTAATATTGGGAGCCATTGGTTCTAATTTAGAAAATATTGCCAAATACATTGGAGAAGTCTTTTTTATTGTCTTGGTTCTCAATGCTTTAGCTTATGTCGTCGGTTATTATAATGGTAAAATGTACAAATTAAGTGAAGCCGACTGTCGCGCCTTGACATTTGAAACAGGCATTCACAATGTCACTTTGGCTTTGATTATCGTTTTCAATTTTTTCGATGGACTGGGCGGTATGGCTTTGGTCGCGGCATGGTATGGGATTTGGGATTTAATGACGGGGTTTTCATTAGCAATATGGTGGGGACGTTCAGCAGTTCGTACTGAGGGGGTGAAGAGTTAACTTAATTTTTTCCAAAAAGTAAAGAAAAAATAAATCAATATATATAAAACACTGATAAAATAGGGAAGCCTGGTTTTCAATGCCTATATTTGCCCCAATAAAACTGTTATTGTTAAACAAAAAAATAAGTATAAAATGATGGGTATCAACCTAATCGATTTCGTAAAAAGTCAAATTGGGCATACTGTAACGACAAAAGTCGCAGGGCTTTTAGGAGAAAAAGAGGCTGTAATGCAAAAAGCATTAGATATTTTACTCCCCTCAGTATTGGGCGGCATGGTCAATCAAGCAACAACTTCAAGTGGTGCAGATAATTTATTAAATATCATTAATCAAGGCGGTTACAACGGAAATTTGTTCAATTCGTTGGATTCACAGTTCGGCAATGGTACAGAAGCACAGGGGTTAATGAAAAAAGGAAGTCAATTTATCCATACATTATTTGGTAACAAAGTAAGCGACATCGCGCAATGGGTGGCATCAAACACAGGCATAAGAACGGGTTCAGCTACGAATTTACTCTACTTAGCTGCCCCAATTCTATTGAGCGCCGTGAGCAGAAACATAGATAATAATCCTACTGCCAGCAGTTTGGTAAGCCTACTTGGTAGCCAAATTCCTATTCTAAAAAATGCCATTCCAGCTACATTATTGCCCATTTTGGGCTTAACCCAGTTAAAATTGGATTCGTTGACATCTCAAAAACCTCAAAAATCCATGTCAGATATACCCAAACCGCTTTCGGCAACCGACGAAAAACCGCTTTTCAAACGCTTATTCCCTTGGATTGCACTGTTGGCGGCTGCCTTAATCGGTTTATACTTTTTACGCATCTATAAAACGCCGTTGCCTGATGTACCTACGACTACACCCATTGCGCTGGATTCAAGCAAAACTGAATTGCCATCTTTGCCTATTACTACGACGACGGCTGTGTCAACTGAAAAAGTCCTAAAATTGAATAACAGCGTGTTGAAAATGACAGCAGGCTCTTTCCTTGATTTACTTTACACGACAATTATTGATGCAAATGCCGATTTGTCTAAATCTATCATTTTAGATAAGGTCAATTTTGCAAAATACAAAACGGATTTTACAGACAGTTCAAAAACACAACTCGATGATTTAGCCAAAATCTTGGATGCTTTTCCAAACGTTGAAATTAAAATTAATGGCTATACTGATAGCCGTGGCAATGCTTCTGAAAATAAGGAATTGTCGCGTGGACGCGCCGCATCTGTTAAGTTATACCTCGCGTCAAAAGGCATTACCCGTGAGCGTCTGACTTCCGAAGGCTTTGGACAAACTGATGCGATTGATGACAATGATACGGAAGCGGGTCGCGCTAAAAATCGGCGAATTGAAGCAGTTATCACAAAAAAATAGAGGCAAAATCTTAGATTTGTCCGCAAAAAAATTCAAACAGGGTTATTTTATATAATCCAATGAAACAATACGATTCATGCAATATATAGGTTATTTATTTTTTCGTCTCATTGTTTTCAAGTTTAGTCTCATACCTTTCAGGGCATTGTATAAAATCTCTGATTTCCTTTCATGGTTGTTATATAAAGTTATTGGCTATCGTAAAGAAGTAGTATTTAAACAGTTACGCAATTCGTTTCCATTAAAATCAGAAATGGAAATAGATCAAATTGCAAAGGCTTCTTATCGCAATTTAGCAGATATTATCGTCGAAAGTATCAAAGGATTCAGTATGACAGAAGCCGACTTTCGTCGCCGATTTGTTTTTACGAACCCCTCAGTAACCAATGAATTGACGGCAAAAGGACAAAGTGTTATACACGTGGCTGCACATTATGGCAATTTTGAATGGGGCGTAATCGCCTATCCCCTTTTCGTGAATAGCCCAATTTTGGGTTTTTATAAGCCTTTATCGAATACCTATATGGAAAACTATGGGCGTAAAAATCGGGCAAAATTTGATATTATCCTCATTCCGATAGGTCAAACAGCACAGGCTTTTGTTGATTTTAAGGACAAACCGACAACTTATGCCTTCGTCAGTGACCAAAGCACTTGGTCAGATAAGGCGCATTGGGTCACCTTTTTAGGGCAGGATACGGCATGCCCACCCGGTACGGATAAGTATGCACACGCCTTAAACGCCACTGTTTTTTATATGAATATTCAACGCGTCAAAAGAGGATTTTATGAACTAACTTTTGAATTACTCGCTGAAAATCCCGCAGATTTGCCAGTTGAAGAAGTAACAAAACGCTTTATGGCAAGGCTCGAAACACTACTGCATCAGAAACCTGATGATTGGTTGTGGTCGCACAAACGTTGGAAGAAAAAACGTATTTGAGATTTATTTATATTTAGAGAATCATTGTAACACATGTATTCAAAATTTTTGATGAAAATCAAGCAATTTTCAATTAATGTTTAGGTTTTGTGTAAAATTTAATCGAAGTAATGTTGCAAGGTTAATGAAGTAATCTTATTTTTGCATTACCGATTTTTAAAGCTCACCTATTTGTTCAATTTTCATATTTTTTTTATTAAATATATTTTTTGTTTATCCTAAAGTAAATAAACAAAAATAACATCTATTTTTTTAACAAACTTTCGTGAACTAAATTAAAAATGACTTTTCCCATGATGAAATCATTACTACGCGTCGTGTTACCTATGTTTCTAACACTCACTGTTATTGCTTGTGGTAAAGACAATAATGTGACACCAGAACCTACTAAACTTGTCAAAGACTTTGATTCTCAAAGCGTTCAACAATGGCAAGACCTTTTTCTTCAAATCGAACGTTACGCCGCCGTCTATCGCCCATGCCCTGCTGCACGTATGTTGGGCTACGTGGGTTTAGCTGCTTACGAATCTTCAGTAGCAGGCATGCCCAATTATCAATCATTGGCACCGCGTATTCCTGGTTTAGAAATTCCCTTAATTGAGGAAAGTTCAGAATATCATTGGCCCACTGTCGTCAATAATGCTTATGCCTTTTTATTCAAAAAATTTTTCGTCAATGTCCGTGCCAGCGACCAATTTAAAATCGCTTCGCTTGAAAGCAGTTTGAATGTACAATATTCAAGCAGCATCAATTCAGAGGTTTACAAACGTTCACGTGAATATGGTCAGAGAGTCGCTTCTGTTGTTTGGGATTTTTCGGTGACAGACAAAGATGGACATGACAAATATCTTGACCCCCGCCCATCAAATTATACACCTCCGACAGGACCGGGTAAATGGGTAAAAACACTTCCAGGCAATGAAGCCGCTATGTACCCATACTGGGGAAAAGTACGGACTTTCGCTATCAAAGAAGAGGATAAATTAGCACGCGCTCCCATTCCTTATTCCGAGGATAAAACTTCGGCTTATTATACACAAGCCCTTGAAGTCTATTCTTCTACAACGCCACAAACGTATGAAAATCAATGGATTGCAGAATTTTGGAGTGACGACGTTTTAGGATTTACATTCAGCCCTCCATCACGTTGGGTGGCAATCGCTAACGAAGTTTTAGCACAAGAAAAATCTAACCTTGAGACGGCTCTTCTTGCTGCAGTCAAAGTCGGTTTAGCACTTAATGACGCTTCAGTTGCCTGCTGGAATTCCAAATTCAGCTATAATACTGAACGTCCCGTGACTTATATCAACAAGTTTATCAATCCAAACTGGAACGTCGCCAGTTTGACAAGTACCAGATTTTTAGGTTCAACACCTTCTTTTCCAGCTTATCCAAGTGGACATTCAACATTCGGTGCCGCTGCTGCGGAAGCTTTAACTTCTGTATTTGGCTATTCTGTACCGATGACCGACCGTTGCCACGAAGGACGTACCGACTTCAATGGCAAACCACGTGCATTCAATTCTTTCTACGAAATGTCCGAAGAAAACGCTTATTCACGCATTTATTTGGGCGTTCATTTCCGTATGGATTGCTCGGAAGGTATCAGAATGGGTTACCAAGTTGGTCGCCGCGTGAATGCTTTACCATTCAAAAAAGTACAATAATAGAAACTAAATACCTTTCATACTGAGGGGTATTTTCAAAAAACAAAACCTATCAGACTGTTGTCTGATAGGTTTTGTTTTTTGAAAGACTATATTCCAGAAACAACTTATTTCTATTTTGTCACTTTAAGTGCATTGCTCTCTTGATTGACGATTTCACTACACACTGTTTTCCGATACGCTCAAAAGACCTGCGGAAAAACAGTGCATAAAAGTAGAAAAGTAGAATTATTCTTTGTCCTTTTTAGGTGTTGATACTGAGGGGGTATCCAAATCGTCCGCTCTAAAAATCCCGTGTTACCTAATTGCCTTTCTATCTCATCTACTCCGCCCAATGTGGCTTGATTTTTTCATTTTTTATTGATTATGGCTTTTTGACTACACCCAAATGTGTGCAATATGAATAATAGTATAGCCGTATCTAATATGCTTATTCTAAGGATATTCTAGCTACGTTTTAACTATTTTTTAATAAGTTCTATGAATAATGCTAGTAGTTTTGCACCATCAATTTAGTACAAAAAAATATTTTCTCATGAAAAAAGTAACTCTTTTTATCACTCTCCATTTTTTACTTTCCAATCTCTCTTTTGCTCAAAAAGAGTCTAAAAAGGAATCATTAAACGATACTAATATTGTTGGACAAACGAAAACAGACACTATCAAACCCATTGAATTGTCAACTATAACCGTGGGCAGTTCATCTCTACGCAATTCAGTTACGAGACTTGAACCCATTGTCGGAACTTACATTTTTGAAGGCAAAAAAAATGAAGTCATCTCATTAACACAAATGGACGCTAACTTGACTGACAAAACGGGGCGACAAATTTTTGCCAAAGTGCCAGGGGTTTTTGTTTACGATATGGATGGCTCGGGCAATCAAATAAATATTTCAACACGCGGACTTGACCCACACAGAGGGTGGGAATTTAATATTCGTAAAGACGGTGTATTGACAAATTCTGACATGTATGCCTATCCTGCAAGCCATTATAGTATGCCTTTGGAAAGCATTGAACGCATTGAATTAGTCAGAGGAACAGGTTCATTGCAATATGGAGCGCAATTTGGCGGTATGCTCAATTATGTTTCAAAACAAGGCGACACAACCAAACCCTTTAGTTTCGAGACGTATAATACCGTTGGCTCGTATAACTTATTAAGTACCTATAATGCCATCGGTGGAAAGATAGGCAAGCTGAAATATTACGCTTATATTTCTAAACGTTCAAGAAATGGTTATAGAAAAAACGAACATACAGATTCCGATGCACAGGACATTATACTCACTTATGATGCCACCAAAAATTTATCGCTTCGTTTGGAATGGGCAAGGTCGAGTTATGTATATCGAATACCCGGTCCTTTGACAGATGCGATGTTTAATGCTGACCCGACCCAAGCAACACGTTCAAGAAATTACTACAACCCTGCTATCAATGTGCCTTCCTTTATGCTAAAATGGCAGATTACGAATAGTACAAAACTTCAATTTACATCTTCAGCCGTTATAGGAGCAAGAAACAGTATTTTGTTTGACAAACCTGCAACCATTAAAGATTCAATTAATACAGCAACAGGTCAATACAATAACCGACAAGTTGATATTGATCAATTTAATAGTTTTACCAACGAGTTGCGCATGTTAAAACAATATAAATTAGGTAAAGAAGAAAGCTCTCTTGCCGTTGGCGTACAGTTAATGAACAACGATTTGCACAGAACACAACAAGGCAAAGGCACAACAGGTAGCGATTTTGACCTAACTTTGGTCAGTCCAACTTGGGGTAGAGATGTGCATTTAAAAACCCAAAACACAGCGATTTTTGCCGAAAATAACTTCAAATTGCTTAAAAACCTTTCAGCTAACATCGGAGCAAGAATGGAAATGGGCGAAAGCAAAATGTCAGGTACAATTGTTTACTATCCCACCGAAAAGATACCCCTCAGTATCAATCATCATTTTACTTTGTTGGGTGGCAGTGTCAGCTACAAACCCAAAGAATTTATGGACATTTACGCAGGTTGCTCGCAAACATACAGACCGATGATTTTTAAAGACCTAATACCCATAGAAATTTACGAAAAAGTTGACCCTAATATCAAAGATGCCAATGGCTATAATGCCGAATTGGGTTTCAGAGGCAATTGGCAATTTCTAAAATGGGATGTGACTGCTTTTGCCCTTCAATACAATAATCGTTTTGGCACATTGGCTCAAACAGACGGCGCAGGCACTTTTTATACATACAGAACGAATATTGGCAATTCATTTACAAAGGGATTGGAGATTTTTGTGCAAGGCAGTTGGGCGTTGACTGACAAAGCCGAATTATCTATTTTTACCTCAACAGCCCTGATGAATGGACGATATACCACAGGGAGCGTAAAATCTGGCACAGCAAATATCAAGATTGAAGGCAATAAAATTGAAAGTGTTCCCAACGTCACTTCAAGAAACGGTGTGACCCTTCGTTACAGAAAAATTAGCCTATCAGGGCTTTACAGCTACACAGGCGAAAGTTTTGCCGATGCGCTCAATACTGTTACACCAAGCGCAAATGGTGCAGTTGGTTTAGTGCCATCTTATGGTATTTTTGATTTAAATGCGAGTCTTAAATTATCAAACAAATTTGAGATAAAAGCCAGTTTGAACAACGCTACCGACAACCAATATTTTACAAAACGACCTTTGTTTTATCCAGGTCCGGGTATTTGGTCGTCAGATGGACGGAATGGCACGATGTCATTCATAGTTCGTATATGATAAAGAAAAATAAATACATATGTATTAAAAATAAATCAATAATGCAAAAATCAATCTTCTACTATCTCATCGTCGCTTTGTACCTTTTTGAGTCTTGTTCTGGTGAAAAACCCCAAGTCGGCGATGCTGTATTTTACGATTATACTGTCAAACAAGGTGATTCTGTTATTTTTAAAAGTTCTCGCTTTTGGATTGAAGTCGTTAAAGTGCTGGAACGTTAGTAGATACTGAGGGGGTATTTCAATGGCTTGATAGCTCATAGTACATTAAACGTCTTTGGAAAATTGCCGAAATAAAAACATTCTGACAATATGCCCCCTCAGTATAATTCTATTTTACATGCGCAAAACATGCTTCTCCAAACTCAATTCCAAACGCCGCAATCCTTCAATTAAATCTTCCATTGAAGGATACCCAAACCCAATACGGAAATACCTTTCAGATTGTTCAAACCAATGCCCATAACCGACAACTGTTTGATTATCATGGTATAAAGTATTTTGAAAATTGCTAAAATTATCAAATTTCAAACCTGCTTTCAGTCTCGGAAAACTCACAACGCCTGCCTGTGGCTCAACCCATTCCAAAAAAGATTGCTTTGACATCCAGAATTTCATGTATTCAAAATTGGTGCGAATGTGTGCATGTATTGGTTCTAAAAAAGACTTTTTCATACCCAACAAATGTTCTGCAATCGCTTCTTCAATAATCGCATTACCCAATATCATTTGTTCTTTTGCAGCTAATAGATTGTGCATCAAGGCTTTATCTGTTGAAATTAACCAACCAATGCGAATGCCAGGCGCACCAAAAGCCTTTGACAACGAACAAACAGAAATGACTTTTTCAGATAAAGAAGCCGTATAAGGTAATAGTGGCGTTTGAAAATTCAAATCCCGATATGTCTCATCTACGAGCAAATAACAACCGTGTCTCTCAGCTATTTCAACAATGGCTTTTATCGTTTCAAGAGTGTATAATTTGCCCGTTGGATTGTGCGGATTGGTCAAACTGATGAGTTTTGTATTGGGTTTTATTGCTCGAAGTACCCCCTCAGTATCGAGGTCAAAATTTTGATTAAAATCCAAATCTACAACTGTCATTTCACAACCAATGGCACGTGGTGTTTCCAAATTAGTGGCATAATTGGGTCGAATCACAATAATATGGTCATTTTTCCCTAGTAATGTCGTTGAAATCATAAACAAAGCCATAGCTGCACCCGTCGTGACTAATACATCATCAACTGTAAAATTAGCGTTGTTTTCAAGTATCAACGACCGCAACGGCACACTGCCACGATGTTCAGGATACGCCAACACGAGTTGAGAAAGGTCAATATTCAGTTCGCTAAAAGGTAGGTCACGAACCGAACTTTCCGCTAAATTATAACGTATCGTACTATAACCCATTTCTTCGGGCGATTCAATCTCTATAGGCATGCGTTTAAAATCCATTATTTTGTTTTTTTTGTTTTAAATGACCAAAGTTTACTTTTTTTTGTTTTAATAAATCAATTTTAAATTGCTACTTTTGTGTCAAATAAGTAGTTTTACGACTTAATTTGAAAAACAATGGCAATTAAAACAATTTTGGATGCTTCGTCGTACGAACAGATAAAAAATCGTCTCGAAAATTTGCACGCCGATGCGGAACGGCAATGGGGCAAAATGGATGTGGCGCAAATGCTCGCACATTGTTCTATTCCCATCGAACAAGCCACGGGCAAAACACCGTTCAAGGATGAAAGCACTTTTATGTCAAAAACGGTCATAAAATGGTTTGTTATGCGAAGCATAAAAAAAGGCACATTTGGTCGAAATCTGCCCACGGTCAAAAGTTTTTACGTCACCGATGAACATCAATTTGCCGTTGAAAAACAACGATTATTGGACAATTTAATAGATTTTTATGCTAAAGGTCAATATGGACATTTGTTGCCGCACCCAGGTTTTGGTGATTTTACAAGCCAACAATGGGGACAGTTAACGCATTTACATTTAGACCATCATTTGTCGCAATTTTCAGCATAAAACCACCCCCTCAGTAAAATCCTCAAATTTATTTAAATATGTAATCAATTATGAACGAAGAAGTAAGATACGAAGACGATAACATCCGCACGCTTGATTGGAAAGAGCATATTCGCCTACGTCCGGGCATGTACATTGGTAAATTGGGTGATGGCACTGCCCCAGACGATGGTATTTACGTCCTTTTAAAAGAGATTATTGACAACTCTATTGACGAATACGTCATGGGTCATGGCAAACATATAGACATTAAAATCGAGGAAGGAACGGTCATTGTCCGCGATTTTGGACGTGGCATTCCGCTTGGAAAAGTCGTGGATTCGGTGAGCCAAATCAATACTTCAGGTAAGTTTGACTCTAAAGCCTTTAAAAAATCGGTCGGTTTGAACGGTGTCGGTACGAAGGCGGCGAATGCTCTTTCGGAGTATTTCAAGGTGCAAGCATTCCGCGATGGCGAGACGAAAGTAGCTGAATTTTCGCAGGGTGGTATTACCAAAAATCATAAATTGGGCAAGACGACAGAGCCAAACGGGACTTTGATTCACTTCAAACCAGATACGACGATTTTTAAAAATTATAAATTTCGTTCGGAGTTTATCGAATCGCAATTGTGGAATTATGCTTATTTGAATACGGGTTTAAAAATCAATTTTAATGGCAAAACCATTTTTTCAAAAAACGGTTTGCACGACCTCTTGACCCGTAAAATTGGCGAAGAACACACGGAATATCCCATTATTTTCTTGAAAGGTGAGGATATTGACGTTGCTATGACGCACGGTCGGCATTATGGCGAGCAATACCATTCGTTTGTCAATGGTCAATATACCACGCAAGGTGGCACGCATTTACAAGGCTTTCGGGAGGCAATTGTGGATACGGTTAGAAACCATTTCAATAAAAAATACGAATCACAAGACATTCGGACATCTATCATTGCAGCTATTTCTGTCCGTGTTGAAGAGCCAGTTTTTGAATCGCAAACGAAAACGAAATTGGGGTCGCTTAATATTGGACATGAAGGACCTTCTGTTAGAAAATTTATTGGCGACTTTTTGCAAAAGGCACTTGATGATTTTTTACATAAAAATAAAGAAGTTGCCGAAGCCCTCAAAAAGCGTATCGAACAGAATGAACGTGAGCGCAAGGAAATTGCGGGTATCAAAAAATTGGCAAATGATAGGGCTAAAAAAGCCAATATTCATAATAAAAAGCTGCGTGATTGTCGTTTTCACCTCAACGAAAAAGGTGACCCTGAAAAAACAGCCCTCACAACGGTCTTCATTACTGAGGGGGACTCTGCGAGTGGTTCGTTGACAAAGGCGAGAGATGTCGGAACACAAGCCGTTTTTTCGCTGCGGGGTAAACCTTTGAATTGTTATGGTTTGACTAAAAAAATTGTTTATCAAAACGAGGAATTAAATCTGTTGCAACATGCGCTGAATATTGAAGATGGCATTGAATACCTCCGCTACAATCGTGTTGTTATAGCAACTGATGCGGACGTTGATGGTATGCATATACGTTTATTGTTATTGACATTTTTTCTACAGTTTTTCCCTGATTTGGTCAGAAATGGGCATCTTTTTATACTTGACACACCGCTTTTCCGTGTGCGCGATAAAAAAACGACCTATTATTGTTATTCAGAAGAAGAAAAAAAAGCAGCGATTCGGAAGTTGCGTGGCAAGGCTGAAATCACGCGATTCAAAGGTTTAGGAGAAATTTCGCCTAATGAATTTCAAGACTTTATCGGCGAAGGCATCCGTTTACAGCCTGTTGTCATGACTGATGATATGAATATTGACCATATTTTGGATTACTATATGGGCAAAAATACACCCGAACGTCAAGAGTTTATTGTTGACAACTTGCGTTTTGAGGTAGATGAAATTGAAGATGAGGTTGAAATTGAAGAGGCGATGGCAGAAGTAGCCCCTTAAATGATATTGAATTTAGAAAGTCAAGCCGTTGATACCCCCTCAGTATCAGCGGCTTTTTATTATTATAGTTGCCATTATTTGTTAAATTTGTCAAGTTTTACCCTCAAAATACGTTATGGCCGTTTAAACGTTTTCTAAAAATTCATAAACCTAACATAGTGAATACTCTTAAGTCCTTTTTTAGTAAGATTTTTAATAATGGATCAACCGATTTATACAGCCGTAAGTCGCGGTGGAAATGGTATTTGGGTATTATTGGTGTTGTAATCGTAGCAGCAACAGTCATTTATACAAATTATCTTGTTGAAGCTTTACGTGAGCAAGAAACAAAACGGATTGAAAAGTTCAAGCAATCTCAGTTATTATTTACAAATGTAGAAAAATGGGATAGTTTGCCACCCAATGTCGCCGAATTCATTACAAGTTTCACAGTTGAAAAGACGGGGGTTCCTTTGATATTGACGGACGACCATTACGCTATTATTGATATGAGGGGCTTCAACGATGAAATTGACTCAACAGGTTTTCAGCTTTTACGAGACTCTGCATTTGCTTATGCCAAACTCAATGAATTAATCAGTGAAAATCGAGAACCCATGTTTATTAGAGATGAATACAATATGATTATTGGAAAACTCTACTACACGGATTCTAATATTTTAAAACTCCTGAAATATTATCCTATTCTACAATTCTTTCTCATTAGTTTTTTCATCGGTTTCGGTTATTTAGGTTTCAATTCGGCTCGTCGAAGTGAACAAAACCGCGTTTGGGTAGGTATGGCGAAGGAGACGGCGCATCAATTGGGTACACCAATTGCCGCGATTTTGGGTTGGATTGAACACTTACGGTCTTCGCACGAAGGTGACGAGATGACTCAAGAAGTCGTTAATGAGCTCCAACACGATGTTGACCGCCTAACACTTGTCGCGGATCGTTTCTCAAAAATCGGCTCTGCCCCTGAACTAATACCGACAAATATGTATGTGGCGATTGAGCGTTGTCGCATTTATATGCAAAAACGCGCACCCCGTAAAGTTGTTTTCAATTTTCTGGTTCTTGACTCCCCCCCTCAGTATGCGGGCGTAAAAATGAATGACCATCTATTCGATTGGGTTGTTGAAAACTTGCTCCGCAATGCTATTGATGCTTTGGAAGCAGGTAAAGGCGTTTTGACTGCCAACATTTATGAAGAACCTCATTGGGTTTGCGTTGACATCAGCGACACAGGGCATGGCATTCCGCACAACAAGTTTAAAATCGTTTTTCAACCTGGTTTTACGACAAAAAAACGTGGCTGGGGTTTAGGTTTGTCATTGGCAAGGCGCATTATTGAAAATTATCATGGTGGTAAAATTTTTGTTAAAGATTCAACTTTGGGGAAAGGAACGACATTTTGTATAAAGCTACCGAAGGAAGTCTAAAATATGATAAAGTTGTAGCGACTGTATGGAATTTTTGATACCGCAGCATCTTAATTATTAGCAACTTGACATTACCAAATGTCATTCAATCACATTGATTTATAATTAAAAACAACCTGTCATGCTAAAAATCGTCGCACTTTTGTTCGCTTTCCTACCCCTCAGTATCAACACATCTTGTCACTTACCAACAGGCACTACTGCGCTCTCTGGCGTTTATGATGTGCCTAAAAGTGACAAAAACGTTCAGCCCAATTTACCTGTTTTGACTAAAAATAGTAAGAAAAAAGGTAAAATCCAAGTGGCTTTGCTGCTCGATACCTCCAACTCGATGGACGGCCTGATTGACCAAGCGAAATCTCAAATTTGGAAAATGGTCAACCGTTTGGCAGCTGCAAAAAAGAATGATGAGGCTTCCGACATCGAAATCTCACTTTTTGAATACGGCAATGACAACCTCGAAATGGGCGAAGGTTATATCCGCATGGTTAACAGCTTGACGAATGATATGGACGCTATTTCCGAAAAACTCTTTGCGCTAAAGACGAAGGGCGGCAGCGAATACTGCGGTTGGGTCATTGGCGATGCCGTCAGTAATTTGAAATGGTCGGATGATGCCGACGATTTAAAACTCATCATCATCGCTGGCAATGAACCCTTTGATCAAGGTCCAAAAGACTATCGTGAAACGTGTAAATTAGCCTTTAAAAAAGACATAATTATTAATACCATCCACTGCGGTCCAGCTCAAGAAGGCATTCGGACACATTGGAAAGACGGTGCGGACATCGCCAAAGGCAAATACCTTAATATCGAGCAAGACCGCAAAATTATTCACATCCGCACGCCATGGGACGACCGTATGAACGAACTCAACGGCAAATTGAACAGAACTTATATCGGCTACGGCTCTGCGGGCAAGGAGATGAAGGTGCGTCAAGAGAAACAAGACATCAATGCGGCTGAATACGGTGCTGCAAATGTATCTTCTCGCACGGCATATAAAGCTAAAGCACAATACCGTAACGACTCGTGGGATTTGGTTGATGCTTCAGAAAAAGACAGCGATAAAATTGCTAATATGAAAGCCGATGAATTGCCCGAAGAAATGCAAAAAATGTCCGTTCCAGAGCGCAAAGCATATATCGAAAAGTTGAGAAAAGAACGGCAGGATGCCCGTAAAGAAATTCAAGAATTAGAAAAGAAAATCGCTACATATACAGCCGAAGAAATCTTAAAATTAGGCGATAATTTGACCTTAGATAAAGTCATGCAGGATGCTGTTGTGGAACAAGCCAAAGGCAGAGGCTTCGTTTTCGAGCTATAAACAAGCGATAGGGACATTTATTCTATTTTTACTCAATACGACCACGCAACAATAAGAAACTATAAACTTGAGTGTTGAATTTGTAATACATTGAAAGTCTGTAAATTACAAAATGACAGGGTTAAATTATTATATAACCATCATTCATCAGCAAAAGATGTATGAAACACGCTCAATAAAATACAAGAAGGGGTATCAGTTTAAGCTGATACCCCTTTTCTCTTTATAGCCATTATTTTTATGGATAACTAATCAAACCTCAATACACCAAACCGATATGTCCGACCACTTTCACCGTACACAGCCATCTCTCTTCGCCCGACCTGCCTGCAAATTTTAGGACGTGTCACAACACCTTTATCTCTATTCGAAAACATCGGATACCGTTTCAAACTGCCATCACGAGCAACTTCTGCAAGCGTTACGACAGAGTATTTGTCGGGCGTTTCAGCAACAGTTTTAGTACGATTCGGGTCAAGATTTTTCGGATTTTCATTGTATGCAAAATACAATTTTTCGGCTACAATACTCATCACATAGGAAGAGTAATTACCGCCGTCATTGACCGAAATTTGGCGTTTAGGGATTCGTGTCGTCCAAGCAATTTCACCGTCAGGTTGAATATTAACTACAATGATGTCATTGTAGTTAAAATAATAATCCGAACGACGATTGCTGCGGTTATTCCGAAAGCCATAAGGGTCGTACCATGAGGAATAAAACGGAGAATTCCATGCATTAAAACCATAAGGATTAAATCCATAAAGGTTGTTATTTAACATTCTTTCTTCAACAAAATACTGTTCTGCAATCAATATCACGCCGCCATCGCTGCGCATAATGAGTTTATCGAGATTATAGTCAAATAACTCTGGTGCGCGCTCTTTGTCGTCGCGGTCAACAGCCGCTTTGGCTTGCATTTTACTTTTATCAGAAAGGTTTGCGGTAACAAAATTAAAATCAAATTCACGTGTCGAGATACTCGTCATATCCTTAGTACGCGGGTTAATTTTGAAAAAACACGACCCTTTCATGCCTTTTGCATCTTTTTCAGAGTAAAAACCAGCACAAATGATGTCGCCATCATCAGCCACTCTAAAAGTTAAATCCGTTACAAACTTGTCTTTTAATTGGATTTTATACTCCTGAACATCAAGCGTAGAGTCTTTCAAATAAGCCACAATATCGTATTGGTACGTCGGCTTGCCCCGTCTTTCCAAACGATTTGACCCCTCAGTATATATAATACCTAAGAGATATACATTGCCATGATTGTCCACTTGATAGTCTTCGACGCTGAAATTCTTTTTGCCATAAGGCAATTTTGCATCTTTCGCCCATAGCCCGTTAAAATCAGCATCGTAAACCGCTAAGGAAAATGACTGCCCATCTTTGGAGTTGGGTTGACGATTAAAAATGACTATTTTCGAACTGTCCCGCGATTGTGCCAAACTAAAAACGTCTTGACGCTCGCGGTTTGTTTCGTCTTGTTCGCCAATCATAATGATATCTTTTGTCAAGTTCAAAGTGTTTTTATTAACTTCTTGAGCAAAAAGATATGTTTTTTCATGTTTTTCATTGTAAAAAAAGGACACCATCCACAAACGACCGCCCACCATGACGACATCTTTGAG
This sequence comes from Saprospiraceae bacterium, assembly GCA_043744455.1. Taxonomy (GTDB): domain Bacteria; phylum Bacteroidota; class Bacteroidia; order Chitinophagales; family Saprospiraceae; genus JAAFJT01. The sequence continues at coordinate 27,519 of JAYTUQ010000082.1, forward strand.
GAATCGTTCTTTACCTTTATAATCCAAATCCAATTCTCTACTGCGAACAAGTTTCATTTTTGAATTATAATATTCAATAATCGGTTTCTGCTTGCCGCCACCGACTATACCACCTTGATGCAAACGCAAAGTGTAAAAACCGCCTCCCTCAGTTGCGATGATTTTTTGAATCTCAGTATTTGATGGTTCTTGATATTCGTCGCTCCAAATCATCGTCGCAGGGGTGCGATTGTCTGCATTAGCAACTTGTTGGGCTTGAACCCCTATAAAAAAACTCAATAAAATGAGTACTAAACTAAAACGGATATTTTTCATTTTTTCTAAAATTTAAATATTAAGGACAAAATTATAGGGTTAAATCGGGAAAACTACCCCCTCAGTAAAATAAATGTTTTCAGTCAAACTAACGTCATTACAAGGCGAAATACGGTCATTTCGTTGTCAAAATTAGGTCTTTTAGCGGTTAAAGTTTTCTTAAAATTATAAAAGATAGATAAAAATGGAAAGTTCTTTAAAATAAGATGCGAATAAAACATTGAAATACCGTTAGCCATGTTATTTTGATGAAAATTCATGTAAACATCTAAATATTTCCTAAAAAGGAGAATCGCAAAATTAAAATCGCACCCCCTCAGTATCTGACCTAATTTTCTACTAACAATTTCATAAAAATGAAGAAAAACAACATTTTTTATTCAGAAACAGCCAAAAAATCATTGGAAAAAGTTTGAACATCGCTTTTTTATTCGGTAATGGAAAGTTAACTTTGCGACGATTTTTAAGAACACATATAAAAGTCTATATACGATATGTCGCTTAATCGCTTTTTATACGCCTGTTTGTTGAGCACTTTGACGTTCATAACGCTTTCAGCACAAGCACCCGAAACCCACGGAACTGAAACCCATTCTCCCGCTGCAACAGAACAACAGCCTCATGGTCAAGCCACGCCTGAACATGGCGAAGCTCATGCGGCTCATTCCGATTGTGCGCCTGAAGAATCAAAAAGCGACAAATATGACCCCGTCCCTGCGGTCATGCACCATATTGGCGATGCACACCACTTCCACATCATTGGCGATATTCATTTGCCTTTACCTGTTTTCGCTTACGATACGGAACATGGCTTGACAGCAGGTCTATCAACGATGTTCCATCATGGTGCAAAAGCAGTAAATGGTTTTGTTTTAGCACACGATGTTGTCCGCAAAGCGAAAGGCTTACCAATGGGTGAAGTTGAATTAGATGAAATTCACGACGGTCATTATTCTTTTGTCAAAGAAGAACTGAATGCAAAAGGAAAAAAAGAAGACCACCACTTTGTCAGTTATAAAGGTCAATGCTATGAATTGGAAGAAAGTCGCAAATTGACGAATTTAGCATCCTCATGGATTGATTTTTCAATTACGAAAAACGTCTTTACGATGTTACTGGCGTTGTTGTTAATTGCTTTAGCTTTCTTCAAATCAGCGAGTTTTTATAAGAAAAACCCGAATAAAGCCCCGACAGGTTTAACCAATTTGATGGAAATATTCGTAACATTCATTCGTGACGAAGTCGCTAAGCCTTCAATTGGACCAAAATATGAGAAATACATGACGCTTTTGATGTCGTTATTCTTCTTTGTTTTGTTCAACAACCTTTTTGGTTTGATTCCCTTTTTTCCAGGTGGTGCCAACGTCATGGGTAATATCAGTTCTACAATCATCTTAGCGGTTATTGTTTTCGTTGTTGTAACTGTTAGTGGCAACAAAAACTACTGGCAGCACATTGTTTGGATGCCCGATGTACCCATTCCTATCAAAATATTGATGTTGCCTATTGAAATTGCTTCTATTTTCATCAAACCATTCACCTTATTAATACGTCTTTTTGCGAATATCGTAGCGGGTCACGTTATCATTTTGACATTTGTTAGTTTGATTTTCATCTTCGGAAACGCAGGTGCAAGTGTTGCCGGTTCGGCAGGTGGTTCATTGATGGCAGTTCCGTTCGTGGCATTTATGAACATTTTAGAGGTACTTGTTTCATTTTTGCAAGCATTTATATTTACATTATTATCAGCACTTTATATTGGTTCAGCAGTCGAGGAGCATCACCACGATGCGGCTCTTCCGCACGAACCAGACCACTTCATGTAATTTACTGAGGGGGTCGTTTTTCAAAAGAGAAAAATTTTTTTTAATTCATATTTTAATACATAAGTGAAATGACTGGTACACTCGCAGCAGTAGGTGCAGGTTTAGCCGTAATCGGCGCAGGCATCGGTATAGGACAAATTGGTGGTAAGGCGATGGAAGCTATTGCTCGTCAACCTGAAGCAGTAGGTGACATTCGTACGAACATGTTGATTGCAGCAGCCCTTGTAGAAGGCGCCGCTTTGGCAACCATCGTCTTGTCGTTCTTCGTCTGATACACCGAAACGAAAAAATTCTGCCCTGCCAACGGTTGGTTGGTAGGCAGAATTTTAAAAAGTCTAATAGTCATTTGTCATTGTAGGGTTTCATTTCGACCCCTCAGTAAAAATGGCTACCATTTAGACTAATGGCAAAATGACTACCTACAAAATGACTAATGACTTTATAATTTAACAATTCAATCATATAGCAATGGAATTCTTTTTTCTTGCAGATTTTTCTCCGATTAAACCTGATTTCGGTCTCCTGTTTTGGACAACAGTTATTTTCCTTTTGGTTTGGATTCCAATCGGACGCAAAGCATTCAAGCCCATTCTTGAAGCGTTGAAATCACGCGAAGAAGGTATCACTGAAGCACTTGGGGCTGCAGAAAATGCCAAATTGGAAATGGCTAATTTGAAAGCTGAAAATGAGCAAATCCTTGCTCAAGCCCGCGAAGAACGCATGAAAATGCTCAGAGATGCGAAAGATACTGCGACTTCTATCGTCAATGAATCTAAAAATGCCGCAAAGGAAGAGGCTTCTAAAATCATGAAATCGGCACAACAAGAAATCGAAAACATGAAGCAAGCTGCTATGACGGAAGTCAAAAATCAAGCTGGTTTACTTGCCCTCGATATCGCTGAAAAAGTGATTAGAAAAGAGTTGAAAAGCGATGCTTCGCAAGTTGCATACGTGAATACACTCGTGAAAGAAATGAATCTTAATTAATGATGAATGATGAATGATGAATGATGAAAGCGGGCAATTCGCTTTTTCATTCATCATTCATCATTCATAATTCATCATTATAGAATATGTCAGTTAGCAGCAGAGTCGCAGGGCGTTATGCCAAATCGTTGATGGATTTGTCCAAAGAAATGGGCAAGCTCGATACTGTTGTAGAGGACATGAAGTCCATCGCAGCAGCCGTTAAAAATCGGGATTTGTACCTTTTGTTGCAAAGCCCCATCATTAATGCCGATAAGAAAAACTCGATTATGATTGCCATTTTTGGCGGTAAATTGAGCGAATTGACGATGTCATTTATCAAAATCTGTGTTGATAAGGGGCGCGAAGGCTTATTGCCCGATATATCTACGGAATTTTTGGCAGCGCATAAAAAAATGCAAGGCATTACGACCGTCAAAGTAACAGCAGCGACACCCCTCAGTACAGAAACAATTGAGGCGATTCGTAAGCAGTTGGTTGCCAGTTCTGATACGTTGGCAAAGGTTGAAATTGAAGTTAAAGTTGACCCGTCGCTCATTGGTGGCTATGTGGTTGAGTTTGGGGATAAATTATATGATGCCAGTGTTGCCCATAAATTAGATGTTTTGAAGAAAGACTTTGTGGGTAATCTATATGAGTCGCAGATTGAGAAACATGGGTCGATTTAGTACCCCCTCAGTAATTTTTAAAAATAAATCAAAATGACGTTACAACAAGGACAAATAGAACTTATTCAAACATATTTCAAAGCGCAGCCCGTACTGAAAGCGTATTTGTTTGGTTCTTATGTTCGTGGAGAAGCCACATCTGATAGTGATATTGATATTTTAGTTGACTTAGATTACAGTGAATCAATTGGTTGGGAATTTATACAAATGCAAATAGATTTACAAAATTTACTTTCAAAAAAAGTTGATTTAGTTTCAGCGAGAGGATTGTCTAAGTATATTAAACCAATTATTGATACTGAAAAGCAATTGATTTATGACAGATAGATTAGGCGATAAAATAAGACTGCAACATATTTTAGATGCCATTATCGAAATTGAACACTTTATAAAAGGTGTTGATTTCGATGATTTTTCTTCTAATTCTATGCTGTTTAGTGCTTGCATACGTCAATTAGAGATTGTAGGCGAAGCTGCTAATCGTCTTTCAGATAATTTAATTGCCAGTAACACAGATGTAGAATGGCGCAAAATTACGGGTTTAAGAAATATGTTGATTCATGAATATTTTGGACTTGATGATAAGCTGATTTGGAATATTATTCAAAAAAATATGCCTGATTTAAAAGAGAAAGTTAGCAAGATAGTTTTGATAGTAGAATAATATACCCCCTCAGTATTTTGAGTGTTTTTTTTCAAAAAAACTGATTATGAAAGGTTTCTTAATTTTTATAGTCCTACTTCTTTATATAATGTCTTGTAAAAAAAAGGATGACATACCTGATAATTGTGGTAAGACAAAGGAATTAATATTTTCACGTGATTATATTGAGCAAGATTCTGCATCAATTTTTAAGGATATTAATACAGTCAAATTTACCTTATTAGTAAAAGTATGGCGTCAGTGTAGCCCTAGTGGTGGCTTCCCAAGAGATATCTGTGAAAACAATTTATTATCTTTAGAAAATTTGACTGACAAACAAATTTCTGTGAAAATTAAACAAGGAATTTATAACATCGGGACTATAGAGGCAATTCCAAAAGCCAAAGGTGATAAAAGTGTAAGTATAGTAGGTAGCGTTTTCAATTGTACGGATATATCAAATTTTCAAGCTGTAGTAACTTATAAATGATATAAAGTATTGTTGAATGGAACTGATTACATATTAGGTCTAATGTTGGAAAGTAAAGTAAGAGCATTTGAGCCCCCTCAATATAAATTCTTTCAAAACTTTGACTCATGAAAGTATTTAATGTTTTTTTAAGCTTGATTTTATTTACAATCAGTTGTAAGAAAAAAGACGAAGATACTACGTGTCGTACTCATTCGGAGTCAGCATTAAGTGAGGGAAGTTATTTTGAAAAAGATAGTTCGTCTTCTTTTTTTGGAAAAAAGACACTTGATTTTAAGTTAAAAATAGATAAAAGAATCTACGATAGTGGGGTTTGTAATTTTGGACATGCACCACAATGTTCTAAAGAATGGACAATCAGCAATCTTACAGATAAAAATGTAATCATCACAGTCTATAATTTATATACTCAAAGTGTATTGCCACATTCAAATATTATTGGTTACTATCCTTTGAATAGTGGAGACCCTTGTTTACTGTCTATCAAAGAAATCGAAAGTAATATCAAAGTAAAATACAACTGACCCCCTCAGTATAAAGCATTGAAATTCATAGTTTTAGTATAAAATAGAAATTTTTTAATAAATCATAAAACGATAATAAAATGGTTGATGTAAGACCAGAAGAAATATCAGCGATACTCAAGCAGCAGTTGAGTGGTTTCTCAACGGCAACTGAATTGGAACAAATCGGTACAGTATTGCAAGTCGGCGACGGTATTGCGCGCATCTATGGCTTGAACAATGTTCAAGCAGGTGAACTCGTCGAGTTTGAAAATGGCACTCAAGCGATTGCCTTGAACTTAGAAGAAGACAACG
>JAYTUQ010000083.1:0-9443 GCA_043744455.1 Saprospiraceae bacterium
AGTATGTCGGTTTGCTTTGCATCTTTTTTCATCAACTAAATGTATGCAACCTTCATACTCTTTTTTCATATTATAACTTTTTACTGTACAGTAGTTTAGTATCATTCTTTAAAATAATTGATGTATCAATTCTCGAAACTACATCATATATAGTTGTGTCAAAAATTGGCTTATCATAATGACCACTAAATTTTTTTGAGTATCCACAAAGACTCGAAGAGCTAAATTCTGTTGCCTTTAAAGTAGCACTTAATATTCTACCATCGGTATTAATCCCATTTGAATCAAACCGTTTTTCAATATCAGGTTTTAAAAACATATCACAATATTTCAAGTCAAAATACTGATTATATCTATTAAAGGCAATATCAAGACAATCTAAAAACTTAAATTGTGCATCTTTATAAAACTCATCAAAGAGTGTATCAGTTGATTTTTTGGGCGTACAACTTTGTATAATTATCAACGTTATCAATAATACTAGTTTTTTGGATTTCTTCATCATAATTTACTGTTATTCTATCCAATATCAATAGTTTTTTTATCATACTCTTATTTTCAAAATATCACCCCGTCAGTAAAATCCCTATTTAGGCAAAACCAACAAAGACAAATCCAACTCAAACCCCTTAAAAACATCATTTTCCTTTACTTTCGATGATTTCCTTTACTTTTTCAAGAGATATTTTCAATGCAATAGAAATTTGCTCTTCACTAATACCAATAGCATAAAATCCCAAGACAGCTTCCTTTTCTTTCTTCTCTATACCTTTTTGCAAGGCTTTTTCCATTCTACCCCTATCATCTTGCTCACGCATTCCAGCATAATTATATGCATCTAATTCTGCTTGTGTCCATGAATTTTGGTTCGCATATTGATATGCCTCCGTTAAACCAATATCGTTCAGATTACTTGGAATGACATTAAGATTTTCGGCTTCTTTTATGAAATATATCCATTTATCGGTTATATTATTTAAATCTTCTGCTAATTTTTGAAACTTCGTTAATTCTATGAAATAAAAATCCATGTCTTTAATGACACGTTCTTGGGTTTCAACATTACAAATAGCATGATGTGATAGGTATTCTGTACCCGTTGTAAAATCAAAATCAAAAATACCTATGAAAATAACAGGGTTGAGTTCGGTATATTTTTCACCACTTACAATTTGTTGACTGTACTCTTTACTTGTGTAATACAACAAACGTTTATCCATAGCGATAACATCGGCTACTTGCATCTCAACGATAAAAGTATTACCGATAAAATCTTTTGCTTTGACATCAATAATAGACGCTTTCATATTAGGCAATATCGGTAACTGAAATGGATTCGCAATAGTAATTGACTTAATCCGTTTATCACCTTCCAAGTGCATAATCGCATTGAGGAAAGAAATCAATATTTCCGTTTTTTTATCATTGCCAAAAATCTTTCGAAAAGCAATGTCATTTTTTATATCTACAAATTTCATTTTTCATAAATTTTATACAAAAATAGCAGAAAAAGTACAATTTTATTGAAAAAACATGCCGTTTGAAACCATGCTCAACTGTTCAAAATCTCCGCAATATGTATAATCTTAACCCCACTTTTTTGTCTTTTCAAAATACCTTCAAGGTGCATCAAACAAGACATATCACCCGCCGTGATGTACTCTGCGCCCTGTTTCGTATGGTCAAAAACACGGTCTTTGCCCATCTTCACAGAAACAGCTTCTTCAAAAACGCAGAAAGTGCCACCAAAGCCACAGCATTCATCTTTACGTTCCAAAGTGACCAATTCAAGTCCCGCAACCCCCCTCAGTAATTGTTCGGGTTTTGAGAACGGCGCGGCGTTCAGTTCGCTCATTTGCGCCAATTTCAAACCGCGTTGTCCATGGCAACTTTGATGCAAACCGACTTTATGGGGAAAATGTGCCTTGACTGTCTCTACTTTCAAGACATCGGTTAGAAATTCAACCAATTCATAGACTTTTCTGCGCATTTGCATCGCTGCATTTTCATCTGTATCGCTGTGCAAATGCTCTTTGATGTGCAGCGTACAACTGCCCGAAGGACAAACGATATAATCATAGTCCTTGAAATTATCCACGAATAAGTTATTACAACCCATCGACAAATGCTCGAAACCAGAATTTGCCATCGGCTGTCCGCAACACGTTTGATTGGTCGGAAAACCCACGTCACAACCCTGCTTTTCCAACAATTCAAGGGTTGCAATTGCTACTTGTGGGTAGAATTGGTCAATATAACACGGAACAAATAAGCCTACCTTAGACATGATAACGTGATTTTACAGATTTACAAGATTTTTAGAAGTTTAGAAGTTGATAAATTCTGTCAATCTCTAAAATCCTGTAATCCTGTCTGCGTTTTTAAGTCAAATATTTTATTCATTAACAACCATTTTTCACCTTGTTTTGCCATCGGCAAGGCTTGTTGGTATTGCCACATCAGCGTTTCCCATTCTTGTACTTTGGCATTATCGGCATCCATTTTACCTTTTAGTTCAAAGGAAAAATCGTCCATTGTTTCCATAATCATAAACAAACGGTTACCAATACGGTAAATTTCCATATCGGTAATGCCTGATTGGGTGATACTGTCGCGTATATCGGTCCAAATGTGCTTATGATGTTGCTCGTATTCAGCGATGAGTTTTTCATCATCTATGAGGTCGAGTGCGAGGGTGTATCTTTTCATTTTTTTAATGTAGTGCGGAATTTATTCCGCAATTAATTGAATTATTAAATCCAAATATTCGAATGCGGAATAAATTCCGCACTACATTTTCACAACTCAATCGGCAATTCAACCAATGTCATATCCCAAACCAATTGCATCACAGCGTTTTTATCGCCTTCTTTTGCAAATTGAATGGTAAAGTTTTCAGCCATCGTTTCTGCCTTTTTTACAGGTACTTTGAAGCGTGCTACATCATTGGCTTCTTTATAACTGAATGCGCCCCAATAATCGGTGTCTGCATTCAGAATGATTGTCCATTCCGATTCATTGGGTATGGCAAAAAGCGAATATGTTCCTGCTTTTATGCTTTTACCTTGAATTTTCACATCTTGATAAAACTTAATTTCGGTACACTCATTGGCACCCGCGCGCCACACTTGACCGTAAGGAATCAATTTGCCAAAAACCTCGCGCTCTTTTTTTGCGGGACGGCTATAAAGGACACGCACAAAAGCTTGATTGCCTACTTTTTTAGGTCCGTCGCCACGGTCATGTGCAAAATTGATAGGGAAATAGGCGTAATCCAATGGACTTTTGTCAATTGAAATCACCTTTTGTGCTTGTATTGTCGTTGACAAAACAATAAGACATAGAAATAATAAATGCTTCATTTTGATAACGTTGTTTAATTGTTAAAGAAAAAATTTGGAAAATTTTATACATTTTTCAAATCAAAGTGCCCCCTAAGTATAAAATCACAAAAGTTGTAAAAAAACGACATTTTCATGTCAATTATACTCAATTGAAAAAGGTTTGCCTATTCAATGGTTTAGATTATCCATTTTCCGCTATCCATTATCCATCAATAGCAGCCTTTACCTTATGTCCCACCAAAGCAAAATACAAAACAAAAAAGTAACAAACCAACGGCACAACATAACCCGCTTGAATATTGTCGCCCGAACGGTCAATGATATTACCCATAATCACAGGGAAAACAGCACCACCGATAATAGCCATAACGATGAGCGAAGAAGCCGGTTTCGTCTCTTCTTTCAAGCCCACAATACCCAATGAAAAAATCGTTGGGAACATAATAGACATGAAAAAACCTAAAGCACCCAAAGCCAAAACCACAAACCGCCCCTCAGTAAAAACAGCTATCGTACTTAAAAGAATACACGCCACAGCGTAAATAGTCAATAATTTAGCAGGTTGCACATACCGCATAATTGCTGTACCTGCAAATCGTCCTATCATAAACAACAAGCCATAAACACCTAAATAATAACCTGCCGTTTTTTCGTCAACACCACCACCGACTATTGCCATTCTAACAAAAAAACTCGTGACGCAGACTTGCGCACCCACATAAAACAATTGTGCAATGACTGCCCACCTCAAATGTGGGTATTTCAAAGTATCAAAAATACCGCCTTTCGGCTGGGTTTCGTTTTTCTCTTCCAACTCTGGTAAGTCTATAAAAAAGAAGATAACTGCCAATAAAATTAGAAAACCCGCTAATATCAAATAAGGCATTTTTACAGAGGCTGCTTCTCCGGACAAGTACGCAATTTTGTCAATTTCGGGCATTGCTAATAGTTGTTCTTTTCTGTATTCTTTACCTGACAAAATGAAAAAAGTACCGATAATAGGCGCCACAAAAACCGCTAACCCATTGAACGATTGCGCCAAATTGAGTCGTGCAGTTGCCCCCTCAGTATCGCCGAGACGTGTCGCATAGGGATTCGCTGCTGTTTCTAAAAGCGTCAAACCACAACCTAAAATGAACAATCCAACAAGGAAAATTGGATACGCTTGCATATTTGCCGCAGGTAGAAACAATAATGCACCTGCTGCAAACACTAATAATCCAGCAATAATGCCTTTTTTGTAACCAAATCGCTTCAAAATCATACCCGCAGGTATTGCCATCATAAAATAAGCTAAATACACGGCTGTATCCACAAACGTGGATTGTGTATTGGTCAACTGCAAGGCTTTTCTCAAATGTGGAATCAAAATGCCGTTTAAATTATTGGCTATACCCCACATGAAAAACAAACTCGTTATGAGAATGAATGGAATAAGATAATTAGGTTTTTCGTTTTGCATAATGAATGTCTTTACAAAATAATACGGTGTAAAATTAGTTTTTACCGCGGTGAGAGAATATGATTTGTTTTATACTTTTTGATATTTTCTTTTGTCATTCAGGAGGAATCTCTTTTGTGTGTTCCTCCTGAATGACAAAAGAGATTCCTCCTGAATGACAAAAGAAAATCAAATCAACGACCTATCCAAATGCACATAGCCGCCGTCCACGTGTATCAATTGCCCCGTCGTATGGCTTGATTTATCGGACAATAAAAAGGCAACCATATTGGCGATTTCTTCAGCAGTGGTCATTCGGTTTTCGAGCGGAATCTTAGACGTGATTTTTGCCAATGTCTCTTCTGGATTTGGCAGCGTTTTTATCCATCTATCATATAAAGGCGTGTAACATTCTGCAACTATCAAAGCATTGACACGGATGCCGTATTTCAATAATTCAACCGCCCATTCACGCGTCAAGGCATTGCGCCCACCGTTACTGGCAGCATAAGCAGATGTGCCGCCTTGACCTGTTTCAGCCGTTTTTGAACCAATATTAACAATCGAACCTTTGGATTCTTTGAGATAGGGTAGGGCATGATGCGCCATAAGGTAGTAATGAATCAAATTGCGGTGCAAGGATTCGACAAAACCCTCATAACTGCCATTTTCAAGCCCAATGCCGTCGTTTACCCCTGCATTATTGACCAAACCGTCAATGCGTCCATATTTTTTAGCGACTTTTTCAACGGCTTTTTGGCAATCTTTGGGCTTCGTTAATTCTGCAACAACGGAAAAGGCTTTGCCCTTCATGGCTTTTATTTTGTCAACCATGAGTTGATTGTCGGCATCGTTGCGCCCAATAATCGCTACAATAGCCCCCTCAGTAGCGAGCACTTCAGAGATGCCTTCGCCGATACCTTTTGCACCACCTGTGACGATGATGACTTTGTTTTTTAAGTTTAAATCCATTTCTCTAATGATGATATATGAATGATAATTGATGAATTTTAGATAGACCGCAGATTTGACTGATTCGACTGATTTTCACTGATTTTTTGTCATTCTGAAAGAATCTAAATCACTGAAAATCAGTTGAATAAGCCAATTCTGTGGTCTCTTTTTAAAGCTGCACAACCGCTTTTATCACGCGACTTTTAGGGTCAAGCCAATTTTCAAAATTACAAACCATATCGTCAAAATCAGCCCGATGTGTTATCCATTTTGAGGTATCAATCACACCTTCTTCCATTTTTTTGATAATGAATTTAAAATCAGAAGATAGAGCATTTCTGGAAGACAATAAAGTGATTTCTCGACGATGAAAATCGGTATCTTTAAAAACAACATTGCCTAAATGTAAGCCAACAAAAACGATTTTTCCGCCATTTGCTACTTCCTTGATGGTGTCATTCATTGAATGTTCGTTGCCTGTGGCATCAAAAATAATTGTTGGTTTTTTAGGCATAAAGGCTTGTAAATTAAAGGCTTCTGATGTTGCTATAATCGTTTTCACCGCATAATTGTCACGACAAAAAGCCAATCTATTGGCATCTCTATCAACGACAAAAATAGCCGTACTTTTTAATCGCGCAAACTCAATGACCGATAAGCCAATCGGACCTGCACCAATCACCAAAACTATATCACCAGATTGAATCGCTGCCCGTTCTACAGCATGACAACCAATCGCTAACGTTTCCACCAAAGCCAATTGCTCAAAAGATAAGGTCTCCGAAATATGAACTTTTGCCGCAGGCACTTTCAGAAATTCTGTCATACCCCCATCCCTATGAACGCCCAAAACTTCAAGGCTTTCACAACAATTCGTCTTGCCACGCCAACACGCCGAACACGTACCGCAATGCAAATAAGGCTCAACGGAGACGCGACTACTGAGGGGGTACTTTTCGGTATCAACGCCGCTGCCAACAGCTATAATTTCTGCACCCAACTCATGTCCCAATCGCCGTGGATACGAAAAAAACGGTTGATTGCCGCGAAAAGCATGATAATCTGTGCCACAAATGCCGATGCTGTGAATTTTCAACAATACTTCATCGGGTGCAAGAGTATCATCAAAAGCGACTTCTTTATATTGAAAGACGAATAGTTTTTCTAAAATAAGAGATTTCATAAATTATAGAATCTTTGTGCGTTTAAGCCCAATATTTTTTGCTGCTCATAAGGTGTCAATTTAGAAATATAATTTGTGACAACTTCCAGTTGTCTTTCATAAGTGCCTGCGACTAAGCAAACGGGCCAATCAGAGCCGTACATAATTCTGGTTGTACCAAAAGCCTCAAAAACGACATCTATATAAGGTGTCAAATCCGATTCCTTCCATTTTTTCCAATCCGCTTCTGTGATAAGACCCGATAGCTTACACCTAACATGCCTGTATTTTGCCACCTTTTTAATGTCTTTTGCCCATTGTTTTATGCGTTTATTTTCGATGTACGGTTTTGCGGCATGGTCAATAACAATGCGTTGTGCGTCAGAATAATGAAGATATGCTTCGAGCATAGACAAATGCGTCCATTTCAGCAACATATCAAATGTGTAACCTCTTTTAGCGATTTCTTTAAATCCTTTTTTATAATCCCAGTTCATTAAATACTCTGGATACCCATACGGGGTCGCAGGAATGATGCGAAAGCCTTTCAGCTTTGGAAATTGGCTGTAAAAATCCAATCGCTCAGACAAATTATCCGCTTTTAAATCCACCCAACCGACAACGCCTTTGATAAAACTATGCTGTTGGGCTAAGTCTAAAAGGTAAAGCGTTTCCGCTTCCGAATTATTTGCTTGCACGGCGACACAGCCTTTTATGCCATTTTGTTGCAAAATAGGGAAAAGGTCATTCGGTGAAAAATCACGGCGAATCGCTTTCATAGACCCCTCAGTAATCCACGAGTCGCGGACGGAATCGAAGTGCCAAAAGTGTTGGTGTGCGTCTATTTTCATGTCAATGGTTGTTTACTTCTTCAAAAATATTTAACTTTGTAAAAAAGAATAACATGGTTGCTGTATTAGAGAAAAAAACTGTTAAAAAAACGGAACGTTCTTACTCACTTCGGGAATATCTCGAAAAAGAGGAAAAATCGTTTTATAAACATGAATTTCATAACGGTAAAATCATACTTATGGCAGGTGGAAAAGCTAAACACAGCGAAATCGCAACAAACATGAGCCATGCTATAAAATTGGCAATCAAACCTTTACCTAAAAAATTCAGAGTTTATAACAGTGATTTAAAAATCTATATCGAATCTGCTGATAAAGCACTTTATCCTGACGCTCTGGTCATTTGCGAAGAACCCGAATATTGGGAGGATCGCGAAGACCTCATCGTTAATCCACTTTTAATCGTTGAAGTATTGTCAAAAAGTACAGACAAATATGACCGTAGCAATAAATTTTTCCTTTATGAAACCCTACCTTCTTTCAAGGAATATGTTTTAATCGAACAAAACAATCCGCTTGTTGAAAGTTGGTTTAGAGAAACACCAAGCTCTTGGGCAAAAAGCAAAGAAACAAATTTAGTTAATTCTATTTTTTTGCGCTCCTTGGGTATTTCAGTGCCATTAGCAGATATTTACGAAAATATACGTTTTTAATTTACAACTTTTGGTATCGCACCGCCTCTTGCCGCTGCGTCCCCAAACCCTCAATCCCCAACTCAATCACTTCGCCGCCCTTCAAATAACGCGGTGGTTTCAAACCCAAACCCACGCCCGCAGGTGTACCTGTCGAAATGACATCGCCTGGCAATAAAGTCATAAATTGGCTTAAATAACTGACAATCTGTTTGACATCAAAAACCATATCATCGGTGTTCGAGTCTTGCAACATAACACCGTCAATGCTCAACCAAAGGCGCAAGTTTTGCGGGTCTGGAATCTCATCCTTCGTCACCATGACGGGTCCCAAAGGTGCGAAAGTGTCGTTGCTTTTACCTTTAACCCATTGACCACCACGCTCTAATTGGAAAGCACGTTCGGAATAATCGTTGTGCAAAGCATAACCCGCCACGTAGTCCAAAGCCTCATCTTCGCTGATATAAGACGCTTTTTTGCCCATAATAACAGCTAATTCAACTTCCCAATCCGTTTTTTCAGAATTTTTTGGAATGATGACATTGTCATTAGGTCCGCACAAAGCGGTTGTAGATTTGAAAAACACGACGGGTTCAGCCGGGACAGCCATGCCCGATTCTGCGGCATGTTTGGCATAATTCAAACCAATACAAACGATTTTTGAAGGACGGGCAATGCACGAACCGATGCGTGCATCAGTAGGCACTTCGGGGCAATTTCCCGCTTCGTTTTCTAACCATTTTGCTAATCGAGCGACCCCCTCAGTACCGAAGAACTTTTCGGTGTAGTCTTCCCCAAAAGTGGAGACATCAATGCGTTTACCGTTTGAGAGTTCAACAGCTGGTTTTTCATTTTCAAATTCGCCAAAGCGTAATAGTTTCATATTCAATAGTTTATAGTTGAAAATGAATAATTGATAGGGGAAAATTATCCATTATCAACTATCCATTATCCATTAATTAAGTGGCTCTTTGACAATTTTAGCGGTAATTTTGTAAAATGGAAAAAGAGCTATATGAACAAATGATAAATCTCCTTCATCTAAAAGTAGATAGATTA
>JAYTUQ010000084.1:0-2433 GCA_043744455.1 Saprospiraceae bacterium
GATGTGAAATGTTGCATACTCAGAAAGAATAAAAAAGTGATTAAAAAATAAAACAACCGATGCCGCTTCTGCAAACCGCATCGGTTGTTCTGAAAACTCGGGGCAAAATTAGTGTTTTTCGCATTTTTTTAGGCTATTTTTTCAATAGCCTTTAAAATCACGTCGCACGCCCATTCAATTTCGGCTACTGTAATGATTAAAGGCGGCGCAATACGAAGGCTTCTGTTGTTAAACAAAAACCAATCGGTCAATAAACCATTCCGCAAACATTCGTTTATGACTTCTATCAAAACCTCAAAACTCTCTAATTCAACCGCCATCCACAAGCCTGCGCTACGCACTTCTTTAATTTTTGGGTGAACGAGAAGGCGTTTAAATACAGCCTCTTTTGTTTTAACTTGCAATATTAAATCGCTGTCTATCAATGCTTTAAGTGTTGCCAAAGCTGCGGCACAACTGACGGGATGCCCACCAAAAGTGGTGATATGCCCTAAAACGGGTTCATTTGTCAAGCACTGCATCAAAGAACGGTCAGCGATGAAAGCACCTATCGGCATACCGCCGCCGAGACCTTTTGCCAATAACAAAACATCGGGCGTAATGCCGTATTGTTCAAAAGCCCAAAGTGTGCCTGTGCGACCCATACCCGCTTGAATTTCGTCGAGAATCAACAGCGCACCGACTTCTTCGCAGCGTTTTTTTAAAGCAAAAAGATACCCCTCAGTATTCCTACTGAATGACAAAATCGGATTGTGGGTTTCAGATTTTGGCGTATAGATACCGCTTTCCGCTTGTACGGTTTCGGCAATAACGGCAGCGGTTTTAGTCGTTATTTTTTCTAAATCAACAAAATTATTAAACGTAAGCCATTGAATATCAGGTAAAAGAGGGCGATAGGCTTGTGTAAAATAATCATCAGAATTGAGCGACATCGCGCCTTGCGTTGAGCCATGATAGGCGTTTTTCATCGCTATTATTTCAGAACGTCCTGTGGCACGTTTTGCCAATTTCATCGCACCTTCAGTCGCTTCTGTGCCAGAATTGGTGAAATAAACTGAATTGAGCATCGGCGGTAGGTTGTCTGCTAAAAGTGTGGCGAGTTGTACTTGTGGCGCGAGAATAAATTCTCCATAAACCAACGTGTGCCAATATTTGTTCAGTTGTGCCTCAACCGCCTTTTGTACTGAGGGGGGTCTATGACCAAGTACGCTAACCGAAATACCTGCAATCAAGTCCATAACTTGGTATTTGTCAATAGTTTGCAAATACATACCTTCGGCAGATTCTATTTCAAGTCCCAACGGTGCATCGGAGGTTTGGGCGACATGACGGAGGAAAAGTTGGCGTTGAGTCAACACAATATTTATATTTTATTTTGATGAAAAAAAGCAAATATACTGAGGGGGTATAGACTGCTTAAACAATGGTGTCATTTTTGTTCTTTAACAAGATAAAAAGAAAAATAAGTTAGTTACTCATGTCAAATAGACACTAAAAATCAAATTTAGATAAGAAATATCAGAGAAACATTTAATTTTGAGCGGAAAATGAATATAAAGACCGTCATATTAATATTTTTTACGCTGTCACTGATGGCTTGTGAATCGGATACAGAACGTATTAAAGGCTACGAAGTGCATGGCATTGACATTTCGCATTACCAATCTACGGTGCATTGGGATTTGGTGGCAGCGCAAGGTATTTCGTTCGCTTTCGTAAAAGCAACGGAGGGTCGGCAGCACACCGACTCGCTTTTTTGTCGGAATTGGGAGCAAATACAGCATTATGGTATCAAACGCGGGGCTTATCATTTTTTTCGCCCTTCGATTGATGGCGAAATCCAAGCACGCAACTTCATTCAGTCCGTAGATATGAGTTATGGCGATTTGCCGCCCGTTTTAGACATTGAAACAGATGAGGATTTGCCGCGTGAAGTGGTTATTCGGCAACTTAAATCATGGCTTTATTGGGTCGAATTGGAGTACAGCATCAAGCCGATTATTTATACAAGCTACAAATTTTATAATAAATTCATCGTTGGCGAGTTTGATAAATATCCTATTTGGATTGCCAAATATGGTGGCGATTCGCCCCGCTTGGGTGTCGGTGTTAAATGGTGGTTTTGGCAATATGGCAATCGTGGCAGACTGGAGGGCATTGATGGCTACGTGGATTTTAATGTTTTTTACGGTTCGCGCGAGGAATTGGAGCGTATTTGCTTGTCTGGCGCAACTTTAAGCGGTTTATTCAATCATAAATAAACTTTTGTCATGGGTCATTTGTCATTGAGTCAATAGAATGACTTTTGCTAAATCGTTTTTGGAAAATTAAACTAATTGTAACTACACAGGTAGAGTGAAATAAAATAAAATATTGGATAAAGAAAAAAGTTATACCTTAGATTGATGACAGAACAAGAAGAAATATCTTTAC
>JAYTUQ010000085.1:0-9427 GCA_043744455.1 Saprospiraceae bacterium
TACACAATAGACCGAGCCGATGGCTCTATTATTACGACAAAAATGACAAATCTTTGTGTCGCTTTTTTCACTGTAAGTTTACGGCGAACATCAATTTCCCTAATCTGAATATACCCCCTCAGTATCAAGCCATTTCTAAAGCATATTCTTTCACGGCATCCACAAATGCTTTAGCATTTTCGACAGGAATGTTCGGCAAAATGCCATGACCTAAATTGGCAATATAACGGGTCGTCCCAAACGCATCAATCATTTCATGTACTGCTTTTCGGATTTCTGGAATGGGTGACAACAGTTTTGCGGGGTCAAAATTGCCTTGTAAAGTGACATTATCACCTGCCCATGCCCGTGCTTGTTGTGGGGTGATGCACCAATCAATGCCCAAGCCACTTGCACCAATTTTGCTCATTTCTTCAAGTGCAAACCAAGCACCTTTCGCAAAAACAATGGTCGGGCAGTCGTCTTTCAATGCCTGAACGATTTGACGGATATAGCGCAAAGAGAAAGTTTCGAAATCAGCAGGACTCAACAGACCACCCCAAGAATCGAAAATTTGCACCACATCAGCCCCTGCTTCGACTTGTTTTTTCAAATAAACAATCGTCGTATCTGTAATCATTTGCAGCACGCGGTCTGCGGCTTTGGGTTGCGTGAAGCAAAAAGCTTTGGCAGCATCAAAGGTCTTCGAGCCTTTGCCTTGCACCATATAACACAACAATGTCCACGGCGCGCCTGCAAAACCAATCAACGGCACTCGTCCGTCGAGTTCCTTTTTTGTCAAGCGCAAAGCATCAAAAACGTAGCTTAAACTATCCGCAACGTCGGGCATTTGGAGTTTTTCGACATCCGCAAGGCTCTTAATCGGGTTCGGTAAAATAGGTCCAATATTTTCAATAAGCTGCACTTCCATACCCATTGCTTGAGGTACAACGAGGATATCAGAGAAAATAATAGCAGCATCAACACCAACCTGATCCACGGGTTGTAAAGTAATTTCACATACCAACTCTGGGGTTTGACAGCGTTCAAAAAAGCCATATTTGGCGCGCAAAACCCGGTAATCGGGCAAATAACGCCCTGCTTGACGCATCATCCAAACGGGAGGCCTTTCTAAGGTTTTACCATCTAAGGCACGGAGTAGAAGGTCGTTTTTTATCACTGATGTTTATTGATTTTTATGATTGATATGATTTATTTCATAGCAGCAATGATTTTATCGCCGCCTTTGTTTAATATCTCTTTTGCACCCATTGTGCCTAAGTTTTGCGCATTTTCTAGGGGCATTTTTATGTCAATTTCTATTTTTTGTTCACCATTGACGCTGCAAATATTACCCCTCAGTAAAATGTCTCCCTTTTCAGCCACCGCCAAAGCTGCTATAGGTGTGGAGCAACCGCCCATTAATTGGCGTAAAAAATCACGTTCAATATGCGTACAAAGTGCTGTCAATGAATCGTTTAGCGCAGCACATGCTTCTATTAACCACGCCTCTCCTACCCGACAAACAACGGCTATTGCACCTTGTGCAGGTGCGGGCAACATCCAGTCGAGGTCAATACTATTCTGCGGTCTCAGACCGATTCGTTCAAGTCCTGCGGCAGCGAAAACTGCGCCGTGCCAATCGTTATCAGCTAATTTTTGGAGGCGTGTATTGACATTTCCCCTTAAATTTTCGATGCGATGATTGGGAAAACGATGCAACCATTGCGCCTTGCGACGGATACTGCCAGTCGCTATAATGGCTTGATAATCAACATCTTCTAAGAAAAATGTATCTTCTTTATAAACCAAAATATCAAGGAACGAGTCGCGTTTCAAAACTGCAGCAGTAACAATACCTTGTGCCAATTGCGTTGGTACGTCTTTCAATGAATGAACGGCAATATCAATTTGTCCCGACAACAAAGCAGTATCTGCCGCTTTCGTAAAAACACCTTGAACGCCCATTTCATAGAGTGGCGTGATCAAATCTATATCCCCCTCAGTATTTATACCGATTATTTCAGTCGTATAACCCTGTTTTTGCAAGGCAGTTTGCACTAACTCCGCTTGATAAATCGCCAATGGGCTTTTGCGGGTGCCAATACGTATCGTGTTGTTTATCATAATTTTAAAAGCCTTTTCTTAAAAAGGAACACAAAAGTAACAGCACTTTCTGTGTGATGTTATTCATTAAGGTCATTTGATTGTCAAAAAAATGTTTTATAAATATGACAGATTAATGACTTTTTTTACTTCAAATATAGAATCTTACTTCAGTTTTTTGTGTTTTACTTTGTCTTTGAGCTTTATTCATTGCCTTAATTTTCACATAAATTATTTTAAAAGTAATGTCAAAAGGAGTTGTACTTATGAATTTAGGTTCGCCTGATTCAACGTCTGTTAGTGATGTGCGCCGCTATTTGAATGAGTTTTTGATGGACGAAAAGGTCATTGACGTGCCTTATTTGCTGCGCCTACTTTTGGTTCGCGGCATCATCTCGCCTTTTCGCGCGCCAAAATCGGCGAAGGCTTATCGGTCAATTTGGACAGATGAAGGCTCGCCTTTGGTTGTTTTGACCCATCAATTGCAGGAAGCTTTACAAGCAAAAGTAGATGAACCTGTGACGGTCGCGATGCGTTACGGCAACCCATCACCCAAAGATGCTTTTGAGGAATTGATGTCAAAAAATCCAGATTTAAAGGAAGTTGTTTTAGTGCCTTTATATCCGCATTATGCCATGTCAAGCTACGAAACAGCAGTAGAGTATGCCTATAAAATTCATAAAAAAGAGCAATATACCTTCAAATTGACAACAATTGATGCCTTTTACAAGGATGCGGACTATATCCATGCGTTGAGCGACAGCATCAAACCTTTTTTGGCACAAGACTATGACCACATCGTTTTTAGCTATCACGGCATTCCCGAACGACACGTTAAAAAGACCGACCCGACTAAAAACCACTGTTTGAGTGTCGAAAACTGCTGCGCGGTGGACTCTCCAGCACATGCCAAATGTTATCGGCATCAAATCATTTTGACGACGCATTTGGTGGCTGCTAAATTGGGCATTCCTAAAGAAAAATACAGTTTTTCGTTCCAATCTCGCTTAGGTCGTGACGAATGGTTGAAACCTTATACCGTCAATCGTTTGCGTGAAATGCCGAATGAAGGCATCAAAAAACTACTTGTGGTTTGTCCCGCTTTTGTTAGCGATTGTTTGGAAACATTAGAAGAAATGGGTGAAGAAGGCAAAGAGATTTTTTTAGAACATGGCGGCGAGTCTTTTACCTTGATTCCTTGCATGAATGTGCATCCGCTTTGGGTGCAGACGTTGGCGAAATGGGTGACAGATAAGGCTTTGGTGAGTGCTTAATGAATGCGTCAAAATGACAAAAGTTGTAAATAATCTGCTTGAATATCAATGTCTTGCAAGACATGATTGGTCGGCATTTCAACTAATTTTACATGCTTTTTATAGGCTTGGACAACGGAACGACACCCCTCAGTATCCGTCGTTTCTAAGATACTTTTTTTATAAAATGAAGAAAAAATAACAGGATTGCCTCGTTTCTCTTCAAAAATGGGTTGTATAATCACCTTTTCGTTTTGTTTATAAAAGTCAGAAAATTGCTGCGCCAAATAACGATATTCTTCGGGTCGAATCAAAACCATATCAGACAAGCAAATCATGTACCCCTCCCGCTTGAATCGGGATGTTCCATAAGTATTTTGGGCTGCAAGAATGCCTTTTTGGATGGAAGTTGTCATACCCTTTTCATACGCCAAATTCTCAATTATACTTATGGAACATCCCGATTCAAGCGGGAGGGGGTAGTTTTTTAGAACATTTTTAACTTTTTCCGCCTCATGTCCAACCACAACAATCACTTCTCCAATATCTGCAAAAAGAATATTAGAAATTGTCGTTTCAAGGAGTGTTTTACCGTGAAACGGCAACAACAGTTTGTTATCGGCACCCATGCGTTTTGATAAACCTGCGGCGAGGACGATGATGGAAAGGTTTTGAGACATCTTTGTTTTTGTAAGAGCTTTTTTGAACACAGATTGGGCTGATTTTTCTGATTTACACTGATTGTTTTTTGGTAATAATAAAAATCAGTGCAAATCAGAAAAATCAGCCCAATCTGTGTTCGAAATGAAGTCTATTGCTTATAAATTTTACCGTCTTTCATTACAAACGTCACATTCATCAAAGTAGCGACATTACTGAGGGGGTCGCCGTCCGTTGCAATGATGTCTGCGAATTTACCCGATTCGATGCTACCCAATTCAGATTTCATATCCAAAACCGTTGCGGCGACGATGGTGGCGGATTGAATCGCTTCCATAATAGGCATACCTGCTTCGGTCATGTATTGAAATTCTTTGGCATTCAAACCATGTTTATACACGCCCGCATCTGTACCAAAAGCGATTTTGACACCTGCTTTGTAGGCTTTTGTAAAAGTAGCTTGAATATAAGGACCCGTTTCTACAGCCTTCGGCTGAATAAGCGGATGAAAATATCCGGGGATTTTAGCTGAATCGGCGGTTGATTTACCCGCAATAATTGTTGGCACGAGGTAGGCACCCGTTTTTAAGAAGAGTTGAATCGCTTCGTCATCCATAAAAGTGCCGTGTTCTATTGTCGTCACCCCCGCACGCAACGCCCGCTTCATACCTTCTGCGCCATGTGCGTGTGCCGCTACGCGAAAGCCGTAATCATTAGCTGTTTTCACAATGGCATCCACTTCGTCTTGCATAAATTGGGGTGCTTTGCCATTTTTAGCGATGCTCAAAACACCACCGGTGGCTGTTATTTTTATCCAATCCGAACCGTCTTTATAACGTTGACGCACAGCTTGACGGGCTTCCTCGGGAGAGTTGATAACGCCGTCATTAAAATTTTCAGGGAAAGACACATCGGGACGCCAGCCATTTGTGGGGTCGCCATGACCACCCGTTGTCGCTATGGTCTTCCCCGCTGTAAAAATGCGTGGACCAGAGACCAAACCTTTATTTATCGCATTGCGTAAAGAGATATTGACACCCGAACCGCCCATATCGCGCACAGTTGTGAAACCTGCCATGAGCGTTGTCAGAGCGTTCTTTTGTGCTTCATAAGCGACATCAGCGGACCTCATACTCATACGTTTTTGGATTTGGTCGCGGCTTGTTTCACCCTCAATGTGGACGTGCATATCAATCAGTCCTGGCATCACGGTTTTGGCTTTTAGGTCTATCACGATGTCATTTGACTGAGGAGTGGTATAGCCATTTTGAACTGCTGTTATTTTGTTTTTTTCGACAATGATGGTCATTTGTTTTTTAGGCTGCGCCGAAACGCCGTCAATCAATGAACCACAATGAAGCACGGTGCGTTGAGCGTACATAGCATCCGAAAACGAGAGAAATACTAGGAAAAGTATCGTTTTTTTCATGTTACAAAGGAAAAGATTGGTTTAGATGAATGATTCTAAATTTTGAGTGCAGTTAAAAATTAGTTTTCAGAAATGCCTCACATTTTGCTGCATCGAGGCGATATAAATAAGGTGCTTTGTGCGAGCCCCCTGAATATTTCTTTTCAATACGTTCTAATATTTCAAGGCTTAACATCTTACGTTGGAAATTGGTGCGGATTAGTTTTTTGCCTAGAATGGTTTCGTAAAGACTTTGTAATTCACCCATTGTAAAGGTCTCGGGCAGCAAATTGAAACCTGCTAATTTTGTATCGAGACAAGAACGTAAAGTATCCAGAGCCTTTTGAAAAATTTGAGGATGGTCAAAGGCTAAATTCGGCATATCTTCAATATCATACCAACCGCATAAGTCAGATAAGTCGTCAGAGACTGGAGTGACTTTTGAGAAATCAACTAAAGCATAGAAGCCAATGGAAATGAATCGCTGATAAAGCCAATATTTGTCATCTGCTTTAATGCCATTTACGGACATAACTTGCTCATGCACCGCTCTAAATTGCCTATTTCTATTGCCAAAAACATAAAATTGTTCGAGGTAAATGTGTCTAATACTTGTTCTTTCTTCGAGTATGCGAATGGCAGCGTCCTCAATACTTTCACTATAAAAAACAAAACCGCCTGGCAATGCCCATGCCTCTACACCCTTGAATTTGAACAATAAAACTTTCAATTGATTATTGTGGAAACCGAAAATGACACAATCTATTGAGACTTGCTCAATAATTCTTTTTTTAGGTTTTCGTTCGTTATTAAAATATCTATTTTTCATGGTTTTCCCTACTATTTTAGGACGTCATACTATCAAACATTGTAAAAAACACCTCCCTCTCAGTAATTGGATAGTATTCAAAATTTGATTTTGAATAAAGTAGTTTTTGTAAAATTTTCATGCAATGATAAACAAAAATTAAAAATCATTTTGTCAATCCGAAAATTTTTCAGACTATTGTATCACAATGGTACAATAATCAATTATCAAACAATGTATGAAAAGTATAACTCAACACCTTACCGCGCCTTTGAGCGCAGTTTTGCTTCTAAGCCAATGCAAGAAATCCAAAAACTATTTTAATAGTGATGTCTTAAAAAATTCATTTTGTACTGAGGGGGTCGATTTTGGAAAAAGATAAATTGTCTATTTTACAATTAAAAGCATTCATAATCAAGCAGTTATCTTTTGTACAGAATAAAAAGTCAATAACTTCTTTATATGCGAAAAATAAAATTTACACAAAGGTTTGTATACAGAATAAAAAATTGAATTGCATAATGACAATTATATTAAAAACCTTTTTACCTTAGTGCGAGAAACACACTTTGTTCAACTTTGAACTTTCAACAACTTGAATGTTTTTATCATATTTTTTTTAACTAAACTCTTTAGAATTATGAATCAAAGGCTGTACGCTCTTCCCAAGAAACTTGGGATAGTTTGGCTCTTCCTGCTTTGTGCAGGATTTAATTCACTGACAGCGCAACGTACCATTACGGGTAAGGTCAGTGATGCCTCAGGACCTATTCCTGGCGCAAGTGTTGTCGTAAAAGGTACAACGACTGGCACCGCGACGGATGTGGACGGTAATTTTTCGTTTGCTGTAAAAGGCGACAATCTCACGCTTTCAATCTCTGCAGTTGGTTATGCAACGCAAGAAGTTGCATTAGGCACTCAGGCCTCTATCAACATCACTTTAGCAGAAGACGTTTCTGCTTTGGATGAGCTTGTCGTAACAGGTTATTCTGTTGACAAAAGACGGCAATCTACAGGAGCCGTTTCAATTGTTAAATCCAGAGATTTGACGGCTATACCTTCTGCCAGTGTTGACCAACAGCTTCAGGGTAGAGTATCTGGTTTGACAGTTGTAACAACCAGCCAGCCTGGTTCTGGTAGTCAAATTCGTATTCGTGGTTTTGGCGCATTTGGTGGTAACGAGCCGCTCATTATTGTGGATGGTTATCCAGTAGGTAACGTAAATTTCTTAAATCCGGAGGATATTGAAACGACAACAGTATTGAAAGATGCTTCTTCTGCTTCCATTTATGGTGCGAGAGCTGCCAATGGTGTTATTGTCTATACCACCAAAAGAGGTAAGAAAAATGCTAAAAAATTAAATATTACTTATGATGGCATTTTTGGTATGACTGACCCGGGTACAGGACAAAAAATGATGAACCCGCAAGACCAAGCCACTTGGACTTGGACAGCACTTAAAAACTCTGGTTCTCCGCTCACTCACCCACAATATGGTTCAGGCGCAACGCCCGTCATACCAGATTACCTTAAAGTAGGTCAAAGAAGCGGTGTAATTGGCACTGTTGATTTAGCCGCAGAGAAATTGAAGTATAATATCACAGGACCTACTATTGGTGATTTTTATCAAGTCATCAAAGCCAACAAAGAAGGAACAGACTGGTATAAAGAATTGACACAGACGGGTACTATTCAAAGACACACCTTAGGTTTTGAAGGTGGCGGCGATGCTTCACGCTTTTATGTAGGCATGTCACTCCAAGATCAACAAGGTATTTTAGCAAGTCAAAGAGCGAAACGTTATGGATTGCGTATCAATACGGAGTTTGATATTACTAAAAATATCAGAATCGGTGAAAATATTCAGATGACGTTTCTTCAAATCTTAGGTCGTCAAGGTGGTAATGAAGGGTTACAATCATCACAAGCTGAAAATGACATTTTAGGAGCGTTCCGGGCACCGACTATTATTCCTGTACGGGATGAGTTTGGTGGCTTCGCTGGTACAACCGCTCTTGGTTTCGGACAGGGTTCAAACCCTGTTGCCAATCAACAGGCAGGAAAGTTAAATAAAAACTTTAATGCCTTGGCGTCTGGTAACTTCTATATTGAAATCGACCCAATTAAGGATTTAACTTTCCGTTCATCAGTCGGTGGCAATTTCAATAATTTTTATGGTTGGGGATATGGCCGCCCAATATATGAAACGTTGGAAAATAAAGGCGTCAACTGGTCATATGGTGAAAATGGTGGATTTAGATTGGGATGGACTTTCACTAACACGCTTTCTTACAAGAAGCAATTCGGTATTCACGGCGTAGAGTTATTGGCTGGTCAAGAGGCACTAAATACAGGCTTTGGCAAAAACATCAATGCAGATGGTCGTAATCCTTTCTCTGGAGATCCTAATTATATTACCATTTCTACTTTGGACATCAGAAACCCAGCTAACAGTACTAAAGATAATGGTATAACATTTAACTCTGTTTTTGGTAGAGCTATTTATAATCTGAATGACAAGTATATCGTCACAGGTGTTATCAGACGTGATGGTTCTTCTCGATTTGGTGCAAATACAAAATATGGGGTATTCCCTGCCGTCTCTGCTGCTTGGCGTCTATCGAGTGAATCCTTTATGAAAAGCGTTGACTGGGTTACGGATTTTAAAATCAGAGGTGGTTACGGTACGATGGGTAATTCAAACAACGTTGACCCAAATAACCAATTCGACCTTTATGCTCAAAGTGTCTCAAACTCCGCTTATGACATCAATGGTACAAATGCTGGTGTCGTCAACGGATTCAGACAGTCGAGAATAGGTAACCCTAACGCAAAATGGGAAACCAGCGTCACTAAAAATATTGGTTTTGATGGTACATTCGCGAAAGGTAAATTGGATATTATCTTGGATTTGTGGCAGAAAGACACAAGAGATTTATTGTACAGACTACCCATCACACAAACAGCAGGTAATGCGACAGCACCTTCTGTCAATGTCGGTACTATGATCAATAAAGGTGTTGATCTTCAAATTATCAGCAGAGGTAAAATTACAAGCGATCTTGGATATGAATTAAATGCTACTGCCAGTTTCCTTCACAATGAAATCACTAAGATCGGTGGTGGTTTGACTTACTTACAGGATGTTAATCCAGGATTTAGAGGTGTCAATCCTATCCGTAATCAATTGGGTTATTCATTGTCTTCTTTCTA
>JAYTUQ010000086.1:0-9412 GCA_043744455.1 Saprospiraceae bacterium
GCGAAATTATGTTCGTTATTAAGCGTGTTTAGATTTAGGAAATTTTTAAAATTTCCTAAATCTGCGCTCTATTCCAAATGATATACTGTCTCAAAAATCAATGCTTACCTTTTGAGACAACCTCTTTATGTCATTCAGCATGACAAAAAATATTATTCTTCGCCAGATGGCAATTCGCTTTTGGGTGTTTCATTTGTATTTAACCCTAAAAAATTTGAAGGCGAAACGACTTTTTCACCGCGCAAACGCTCTACATTTTGCCGTGCGACAGCAGCGATATTGCCCCCTTTTACAGCCGCTCCTTTATTTTCTTCAATGCGTTCCTTGCCCACTTGCGCCAACCACAATTTTAGCGGTTCTGCTTTGGGTGACGGAACGGACATGGCAATGCGAAGCACCCCCTCAGTATTGGCACTATCCGTTTTATACAATTTGCCATCTACGCCCTTCATTTTCAGTTTTATCCAAAACGGATAAAACTGACTTTCTTTCTTCAAGTTTTTTGCAACTTTATTCCAATAAGCCGTTGGTTTAGGTGAATCTGTCAAGACTTCAATTATTTTATTTTTTGAACAACCAACTGACCCACCTTTTTGCCTTGCAAATTGCCAATATCGCAATCGAAACGATAGTGAATCCCTGCATAAACACGGCTGATTGAGGCTTCTAATGCCGCTTCACGGAAGGATTTGAATGTGCGAACAGGCAAACCATATTCTTTTTCGGTTTCATCTGTAAAGGCTTGATTATCACCGAATAAAGTTGTTAAAATTTCGGCTGCAGCAGCAGAAATCGTACTGTGACCACTTGTATAAGAAGGAAAGGGTGGTGTAACCAAAAGCGGATGCCACTGTTTATCTACCTTGGCACTGATGACTGTTTCAGGACGGACAAAAGTATAATGATATTTGGCTTCCCAACAGCTGATAAACGCTTCGTAAAGTGCCAAAGAAGTCATTGTATAGGCTTTTAAAGATTCATAAAATCCGACTTTCCTTTCTTTTAAAAAAGACTGACAAATAGCCAACCAATGCCCGCCTGGTGTCATTTTTTTATCTTGAAACATGAGATGCCCTTTGCTTCGAGAGACAAAAGGGTTATCATCCCAAAAAATCATGATGTTTTCGCGCTCTTCGACGACCGTTTTTGAAATGTCATACACCTCCATTAAGCCTTTCCAAAATGGGCTGTTTTTATCCTCGCTATACTGAGGGGGGGGAATTGGGCGAAATTGAGCCGATGAATCCATCACCATCGTCTTCATTTTTAGCCAATGCGGTTCGACAGCATCGGCATAATCGGGCAGTGTAGGCATCCAACGCTGTGCCATACCAGTTTTGACTTCAAAACGTTCCATGCCGCGCGTTTCTTTGTAATTATCTGATTCTAAACGTTTTATGACAACATTTGCAACGCTTTCTCCAAAAGAAATAGAGTTATTAAAAACGTCTTCCGTCATTGTCGTTTTCAGTTCATCGAAAGTTTCGGTTTCAAACGCGTCTATGGCTTTTGTTGAAAAAATGACTTTTTTGGAAGTTAAACACAATGCTTTTATAGCGGCAACGGTGTAATTGTATTTTTTTCCACTTTCAGGTGTCGGCATCGCCTCAAATCCTTTCAATTGAGCTGTGATAGACGAGGCATCAGCTTTGGAAAACTTACCCGCTTCGTAAGCTGCCAAAAGAGGATACACATAGACACGACTTGCTACGGGCGGCGAGAAAATATCGGTTATAATGACATCCGTGAGCTTTTTTTGTGCTGCATGAAGGTATTCAACATCGGTTGTTGTCGGTTTAGTGGGTTTGTTGTCGTTGCAAGCAACAAATGACCATAAACCGATGATTAATAATAATTTAGCTTTCATAATAGATATTTTTTTGAAAATAGGTTTGTTACTGAGGGGTAGTTTTGACGAAATAAATAAAAAGGTGTAATTTTGTGCAAAAATACGAATAGATGGCAACTTTTATGAACATCGAAGAAATCAAGCACCTGTATCCCAATGAATGGGTTTTATTAGGTGACCCCGAAATAGATAATACTACTGTTTTAGGTGGTTTTGTTGTTTTTCATAGCAAAAACAAAAAAGATTTGCTAAAAGGCAAGCACTTACTTGATGATTTCAAATTATCTACTTGGACATATACGGGCGAGGTTTCTCACGACCGTAAACTTTGGTTAGGTCTGTATCGCTCGACGCAATAATTTATTATTTGAACAAATACAATGAGAAAATTTCCTTTTACTCGCCAAACAGATGAAAGTTTGATTTTAATCAAAGTTTTCGTCAATACATCTGCTTTGTATCTTGCTTTAGACACGGGGGCAACGCATACGGTCATTGATACAACGGCATTGCTTTTAGCGGGCTGTACACCTGTGCAATCTGAAAACGATACTAAATTAGAAACGGCATCTGGCATCGTTAATGCTGATATGTATGCGGTCAATATTTTAGAAAGCCTCGGCATCCGTAGGAAACAATTTTTAGTTCATTCTTACGATTTAATAGGAAATGGTGTTTTAATTGAAATTGACGGCATTTTAGGACTTGACTTCTTCAAAAACCATAAATTCTGTATTGATTTAGACCTCGAAGAAGTATCTATTTCATCATCATTGTAAAACTTGCGCTGAAACCTTCCGTGTTCCCTTCTTATTTTTATCAAAAAAAGTAACTTCTTGTATTGTGGCATCGAGTACAAAACGATGTGCTTCTTGAGACATAAAGGTGCTGCCCCAATAAAATTCTGTCAAACGTTTTTGTCCATTTTTCAAGGAAATCAAAGCTTTTACCTCGTTTTTACTGAGGGGTATCGTTTTTGCATTTTCGTTATTTTTCAAAGAGAAAACTTTCATAACACCTTTGTTTTGAGTTGCCAAAAACAGTTCTTTGCCATTGGCATTGATGCGGGTCAAAGCTCGGGCATCGTTTGGAATAAAAAAATGACTTTCGTCAAGCTCAATGGATTTGAATTGATTATTACCCATATTTTTTAAAACAAGACCGTCGAAGGCATCGGCGCGACCTTGCAAGAGTTCCATACCGTAGTCATTACCAACCATCAAGAGGTCAAGTAAACCGTCTTTGTCCACGTCATAAGGCATCATGCCGTAAATGGGCGCGAGTTGTGCCGCCGTTGGCAAAGCCGTTATTTTGAATTTTCCGTTACCCAGATTTTCGATATAACTTGTTGACAACCAATTACTTTTTAATATCTGTGCTCCTTCCAATTCTTTTTTTGAAAAGACATCTTGAACAGTTGCCACACCATATTCGCCATAGGTTTGGAATTTACGCCGTATCAATACCAACTGCTTAATCATATCATCGCGGGTATGATAGAAAAATTCTTTACGATTACCCGCCGTGTCTCGCCAAAAACAAGAGATAAAAGGATCGTAAAGACCATTGTTGTCAAAATCTTTGGCGTAAATACTGAGGGGTTCGTTTGAGGCACATTTGAAGTAGAGGTTTTCACCAAAATTCCCCGCCATATAGTCCACATCACCATCGTTGTCAAAATCGGCAGCAGCAAGGCTTGTCCACCAACCGACTTTATCGCCAATGCCTGTTTGTGTGGTGACATTTTTCAGTTTTCCTTTGTCATTTTGTAGGAAAGTCAAAGGCATCCATTCCCCAGCGAGTATCAAATCGGGTTGGTTGTCGCCGTTAAAATCAGTCCAAATAGCATCACTGATGAGACCAATTTCGGCTAATTCAGGACAGATTTCAAGGGTAATATCTGTAAAATGGGGTTTATCTTTCTCTTTTGAATCATTTCTCAAAATGAAACTGCGGTCTGCTTTAGGATAAGTGAAAGGTAAAACCCTTGCACCAACGAACAGGTCGAGGTCGCCATCGCCATCAAAATCCGCCGCTTTGACGACTTGTCCACAAGAGGTTTCTAAGGGCAGAGCGTTGGGGGCTATTTTGAAATTGCCTTTGCCATCATTGACGCATAAAACGTCTTGATAGAATGGTGAATTTTTGGGATATTGCCCACTGCCATGAACGATGTAGAGGTCGAGGTCACCATCACCATCGGCATCAAAAAGGAGTGTACCGAGTTCTTCTTCTTGTTTTTTAGGGTCAATTTTGTAGGAAATCGTCTTTTTTATGAAGCGACCATCTGCGGATTGAATGAACCAAGTCGCATCATTCAAAGCACTGCCACCGATGTAAATATCGTCGCGTCCATCGCCATTGACATCACCGACGGAAATGGCTGGTCCGTATTGACTGAATTTATGCGGTATTGTTTTTTGAAAATTAAAATCAATAAAATCTGAATCGCGGTGCATGAAGTCCAAACCAAACGTGCTTGGATTGAGATCATCGAAAAGGGCAAAAGGGCTTTTATACTGAGGAGGGGGATTGGGATTAAATTTGACTGTAACTGTTTGATTGATAGGCAGTTCTGTCAATTTTTCAGACTTGCCATTTTGCCATTTGACGATAACAGAATCCACTTTTGTCGCATTGCCTAAACCAAAATGAAGGACATTTTCAGACGTTGAGATATAGCCGCGCGCTGAAACGACTTGTGCTATTTGCTGTTTACCATCAAAAAAAATAGTTGCTGTTGCACCAAAAGCATCTGTATTTGGCTGTTCACCTTCAATTTTGAGGCGTAAAAAATTTGTTTTTTTACTGCCATCATTTAAAGTATTTTGAAAAAGAAACGCTTTGTCGTTGATATTATTGACGACCAAATCCAGGTCGCCGTCATTGTCCAAATCGGCATACGCGGCACCATTTGAAAAAGCAGAAACGCTGACGCCCCATTCTTTAGAAACATCTTTAAAGTGCAAGTTCCCTTCATTTTTGAACAAAAACTTAGGTACTTTGATTTGAGGAATCTGATTTTGAAGAGAGAACGGGTCAACAAGATTACTTACAGAATTGCGATATGCGCCAAAATCGTGGTCGGTGACATCGCGGGGAAAGCCATTTGTGATAAAAATATCTCGATTACCATCATTATCAAAATCAGCCAATAACGGTGTCCATGACCATTCCGTTTCTTGCACATCACCCATTAAAGAGACATCGCTAAAAGTTGGCAAGCCTGTTTCTGGATTTTGTCCGCGATTGAGTTGGAGTATATTTCTGAAAACTTGATATTGATAATTAAAGGCTTCGTTATTGATATAATTATTGTAATTGTTGGCACTTAAAAACACTTTTTTGCGCTTGTTGTGGTAAGGCATCATTTCGGTTGTGAACACATCAAGTTTGCCATCGTTATTGACATCTGCCACATCGCTGCCCATAGCAGAAGCGGCTTGATGCTTGAAAATTGTTGCAACTTGATTGGTAAATGTGCCGTCGTGGTTATTGATGTAAATGAGGTCGTTTGTCACATAGTCATTTGCGACATAAATGTCGAGCCAACCATCGTTGTTAAAATCTAAAATCAAAGAACTGTGGCTATAGCCTTCGAGTTTGATGCCCGCTTTGCTTGAAATATCGGTAAAAACAGGGTGATTTAGGGATACGTCGAAATCATTTTGAAGTAAACGATCTGTATTTGGCGACGAGCCATCCAATACTTTTGGAAAATATTGGTTCGGATATTTGGTGTCCATGTAATTGGTGGCGATAAAAATATCGAGGTCGCCATCGTTGTCAAAATCAAAAAACTGGGCATTTGAGGCGTGGGAGGTGTCGTCAAGACCATATTCCTTTGCCATTTCTACGAAATGAGGCACCCCCTCAGTATTGTTGCCTTGATTGATGAATAAAAGGTTTTTTCTTAGCTCTGGTTGTTCTTTGAAGGTATTGCATATATAGATGTCCAATTTTCCATCTCTATTGATGTCGAGCATATTGATGCCCGAAGACCATTGATTGGGTTGTTTTTGAACGTTTGCTTGTGCGGTTATGTCTTGAAACTGTAGTTTTCCTTTGTTGAGGTAGAGTTTATTTTCAACCTGATTGCCAGTGAAATAGAGATCTTGTAAACCGTCGCCGTTTAAATCGCCGATACCGACACCGCCGCCGTTGTAGATAAATTCAGTATTTAAAATGTTGAGAGAATCGCTTTCAGTGATTTGGTTATTGAAGTCAATGCCTGTTTGTTTGCTATCAAGTAGAGCAAACAAAGTTTTCTCATTTTTACAACCGATAAACGCAACGATTATAGTAAAAAGTAAGATTATTTTTTTCATGAACGTTGTTTTTAAACTAAGTAGTCTGACAAAAAAGCTTATTGAAATAATTTTTAGAGGTACAGAGTACCGATACCGTTTATAGAAAAGTATAATCAAGATGTCTTTTAAGGTGCATCGCACCGTCACCGTGTTTCTTTTCGCATTTAAAATACTGAAAATCAATATATCAAAAATGGTGACGGTGCTACGCACCTTAAAGCGTCTATCTATTGTTTATTTCTATAAACGGTATCAGTCCTACGGACTTTTAGAAAAAATTATTTCAATCAACTTTTTGGGCAGAGTACTAAGCATTATCTCAAAAGATATTTGCAATTTGTATTTCGGAACTTAATCACGCCTCCTTAAACATATTTTACTACAAGGATTCATGTCAGGGTTTTATCAACTTTTTTACTTTGACCCCCGATTGCATCGAGGGCTATTCATGTTTAATCCCTTTGGGATTTTTATAAGAAAGCCCTATATGAATCTAAACATCTATAAAAAAAGGGCGAACGAAAGATAAGATTCGTTGAACAATGTTCGTGAAAAATATCTTTAGTTCACCCTAAATGAAAAGTTTATTTTTAAACAAACTTAGAATGTATGAAATTCAAGGGTGACTTTTGGAATAAAGTCAGCGTAAGTCTTATTTGACTTACGCCAACTTATTATTTTTTACCCCCTCAGTATTCTTGTATTAATACCCAGCATTTTGCTTCAAGACATCCGCACCAACTAAGTCAATTTGAGCCTGTGGTATTGGCAGAATAGCATGTTTAGCTAAATAACTTGCACCACCTAATGCACCAGGTAGCAATACTTGGTCATATTTTAGGTATTTGTTAATAGCGGCAACATCTTCTCCCCAACGGACTAAATCATAGAAGCGATAACCTTCCATACCGAGTTCCATTCTTCTTTCGAAGCGTACAGCTGTTCTTGCAGAAACTTTATCAGCAAATGCTGTTGCTGGATAGACTGATATTTTGTAGTTTGCAGCATTCTTACCACCATCTTGTACAAAATCAGCTGTATTGGCTGCCCTTGCTCTTACCAGATTGGTGTATTCTAAAGCTTTTGTCAAACTACCAACTTCAATTTCAGCTTCAGCAGCCATTAATAGAACATCTGCAAATCTAATGATGGTTACATTATACGCATTGTACGTTTGATGTCCCCAACCACCTGTTTCAGTCAACCCTGCTGCTTTTTCTGCTTTAGTATACAAATACTTTTTCGGAGAATAAGGTCCTGCATTAGGTTGATTACGAATCATAGAAGCGCCTATATGAAGTCCCCAGTCCAAAAATGGAATACCTCTACGACCGACTGTATGGTCTAACCGTGGGTCTAAATTGCCTGCATCTAAGGTAAATGGATCTGAAGATTTAATACCCATATCATTTTTAACGGCTTTGCCAACATCGTTATACGAACCATCGAGAATTGGTAAACCATTTGCGTCAGTACGGAATGAATTGACGAATTCGAAAGAGGGTTGGAAGAATCCGCAACATGTACCTGGATCGACACCTTGAATAAAGTTTAATTGCAAATCAGAATTGGCATTATTACCGTCACCTGATTTTACAGTTGCTTGCACCGCAAATACGGATTCAGAGTTGTTATCATTGGCAACGCGATATATAGAAGAAAAATTAGGCAATAAAGCATATTTTTTGCCATTAGTTGTTTTACCATTAGCTATTATGTTGTCAAACAAGGCTTTAGCTTCAGCAAACTTCTTTTGGTATAAATACGTTTTAGCCAAATAAGAGGCTGCTGCCCATTTGTTGGCACGACCAGATGAAGTAAAAGTTTCTGGTAAAGCATCAAAAGCGGCTTTAAAATCAGCTTCGATTTTAGGCCATAAATCTTGATCATTTTTTACTTTTTCAATGCCATTAGCTACCGTATTTGTTTCATCAACATAAGGCACATTGTTGAAATTTCTCTTCAATTGGAAATAGAAGTGACCTCTCAAGAAACGCGCCTCAGCAGTCATTCTTGCCTTATCTTCAGCTTTGACAGAAGCATCAGCTTCTTTTATAAGTCCCAAAACGGCATTTGCTCTTGCAACACCCACATAATGTTGTTGATAAGCTTCAGCAGGGAAAGGCAGAGAAGGGTTATACTCAAACCTTTGGATAGGATTCATATCGGAAAAGTCACCAGGATCCGTTCCTTTATTAGCGTCCCCTCCTCTAATACTGCCCCAAAGCCAGTTTGATGGACCTCCAGCATAACTACCTAAACCACTCAACTGAGCATAAGCAGAAATTAAACTGCCTTCTAAACCAGAAAGACGGGTTAGCTGTGCCTTAGAAAGTGAGCCTGTAGCAGGCACTTCTAAAAAGGCATCTTTACAAGCATATACCCCAAAAAGCAGGATAATGCTTGAAATGATAAATATTTTACTTTTTTTCATTTTCTTATTTTATTGTAAATTAAAAATAAAGTTTAAATTAGAATCCAACATTTAACCCAAAAGTGACTTGACGAGTCGTCGGGAAATTACCTAAATCTATACCAAAGTTAGTATCCGCTGCACCCGCTACTTGAGGGTCAAGTCCACCATATTTGGTAATTGTCAATAAGTTATTAACAGAAGCTGAAATGCGTACTCTACTTAATTTCATTTGTCTTGCAATTGCTGATGGAATATTATAGCCGATTGATAGATTTTGGAATCTAAAATAAGAGCCATCTTCAACATAAAAACTGCTTGATTGTGCGCCCGTGCTGAAACCGTCGTTGGCTTCAAAAATTGGAGATGTTGCACCCGTATTTGTAGGAGACCACGTATTTTTTACGCGCTCAGATATAGCAGAACCTGCAAACAATGGATAAAAATCTGTAAACCTTTTAGAAATATTAAAGATTTTATTACCAATTGATGTATACATGTAAGTATTTAAATCAAAGCCTTTGTAGGCAAGACTAAAGTTCAATCCACCTGTAAACGTAGGAACAGGACTACCTAAGTATGTTCTGTCGTCTGCATCAATTTTACCATCTGGAGTACCTGTTAATTTACCATCAGTACCTCTTCCATTAATATCCTGATATTTAAAACGACCTACAGCAGAACCTGCTTGTGTAGGAGATTTTGCAATTTCGTCTGCATTTTGGAATATGCCTAATACTTGATAACCGTAGAAAGAAGACAATGAATAACCCAATTGATTACGGATAGGATTGACACCTCTAAATCCTGGATTAACATCCTGTAAGTAAGTCAAACCAC
>JAYTUQ010000087.1:0-9397 GCA_043744455.1 Saprospiraceae bacterium
TTTGTAACTTGTTCTTTTTTCATACCCAAAATTAATTGATTTTGTGAGTTGAATTTCAACTCCTTTTTTGTCAATCATTCTTGGGCATGTCCAAACTATCCATTATCCACTATCCATTATCCACTATCCACTATCCATTATCCATTGTCAACTAAATCAAATATTGATTTCGCCTACCATCGTTTCAGGACGCAAGACTTCATCAAATTTTTCAGACGAAATATACCCTAAAGCCAAAGCCGCTTCTTTCAAAGTTGTGCCTTCTTTATGCGCTTTTTGGGCGATTTCTGCCGATTTGTAATAACCAATATATGGATTCAAAGCCGTTACAAGCATCAAAGAATTGGAAACGTGTTTATTGATATTTTCATACAATGGCTCGATGCCGATGGCACATTTATCGTTGAACGACGTACACACATCGCCAATCAAACGGGCAGAATGTAGAAAATTGTAAATCATCATCGGTTTAAATACATTCAGTTCAAAATTTCCTGATGCACCGCCGATATTGATGGCTACGTCATTACCTAAAACTTGGGCTGCCACCATCGTCATCGCTTCGCATTGCGTCGGATTCACTTTCCCTGGCATGATAGACGAGCCTGGTTCATTGTCGGGAATATACAATTCGCCAATACCTGCGCGGGGACCGGATGCCAATAAGCGAATATCATTTGCAATCTTCATCAATGAACAAGCGACTGTTTTCAACGCACCATGTGCCTCCACAATCGCATCGTGTGCTGCCAATGCTTCAAATTTGTTTTCAGCCGTAAAGAAGGGTAAACCCGTCAAATGTGCGATATGCGCCGCCACATTCTCGGAATACTGAGGGGGGGTATTGATGCCCGTACCGACAGCCGTTCCGCCCAAAGCCAATTCAGACAAATGCGCCAACGTGTTGTTAATGGCGCGCAAACCATGTGTAAGTTGCGACGCATAGCCCGAAAACTCTTGACCCACCGTCAGGGGCGTGGCATCCATCAAATGCGTACGACCAATCTTGACGACATTTTTAAACGCCACGGCTTTCGCATGAAGCGTATCACGTAGTTTTTCAATGCCCGGAATCGTTGTTTCCATTAAGATTTTATAAGCTGCAATGTGCATTGCTGTCGGAAACGTATCGTTTGAGGATTGAGACTTATTGACATCATCATTCGGATTCACCGATTTTTTTTCGTCCAAAAGGTTGCCACCGTTTAATACATGTGCCCTGTAAGCAATCACCTCATTACAGTTCATATTCGATTGGGTACCAGAACCTGTTTGCCAAACAACGAGCGGAAATTGGTCATCCAACTCCCCCCTCAGTATTTCTTCGCACACTTGCCCGA
The DNA here is from genome assembly GCA_043744455.1 of Saprospiraceae bacterium. GTDB lineage: Bacteria > Bacteroidota > Bacteroidia > Chitinophagales > Saprospiraceae > JAAFJT01. The sequence continues at coordinate 1,341 of JAYTUQ010000087.1, forward strand.
TGAGGTCACATTTTTCTTTTGGTAAAATGCCAGCATCATAATTGGTCAAAGCGGCGGCGTGTTTGAGATATGCAAAGGCTTTGATGATTTCCTTCGGCATTTTATTAATGTCTTGAGCGATAGGGAAATTTATAACAGAGCGTTGCGTTTGTGCGCCCCAATAAACATCAGCAGGCACTTCTACCTTGCCCATTGTGTCTTTTTCTATCCGATATTGCATTATGAGTCGAGTTAAGAGATGAAAAATGAATAAAGATTTTCGCAAAGTTAAAATAAAACACATCGAGACTTTTAGATATTTTGCCTTTTTTTATAGTCAAAGTTCTTAAAAATAAAAAAATAGGTATCTGGGCTTTGAAAAATGAAAACAGCATGTAACTTTGCGTCACTTTTCAAGAAAAGTTTGTTTCGAAGTATAGCTCAGTTGGTTAGAGTATCGCCTTGACATGGCGGGGGTCATGGCGCGGGTCGCGCCATTACTTCGGAGATGATTAAGAAACTATGAAGAAATGAATTACACTGTTTATATTATTTTCAGTAATCACACTAATAAATTTTATGTTGGACAAACCGAAGATTTTGAAAAAAGACTTCAACGACATAATAATGGTTTAGTTAAATCTACTAAAACGGGTATTCCGTGGAAAATAATACATACAATTGCTTGTAATAATCGTTCTGAATCAATGATTTTAGAAAGTAAAATCAAAAACAGAGGCATTAGTCGTTATCTTATTGATAACAACGTATCTTTTTGAAATAATCGAAGTATAGCTCAGTTGGTTAGAGTATCGCCTTGACATGGCGGGGGTCAGTGGTTCGAATCCACTTACTTCGACAGATTAAAAATGAGAAATTAAGAATTAAAAAATGTCACCCATTCTTAATTTTTAATTTACAAAGGGATATAGCGCAGCCCGGTAGCGCACACGTCTGGGGGGCGTGGGGTCGCAAGTTCGAATCTTGTTATCCCTACTAAAACAAAGCAAAGAGCCTTGATAATCAATCGATTGTCAAGGCTCTTTGTTTTGAAAAGATTTCAATATAGAAAGATGCCCCCTCAGTAAAAACGCAGAAAATCGTTGCGTTTTTCTATTTTTTGGCAGTTAAAAAAGGGATAATTGTCTTTTTGAGGTGAAAAAGAGTCATTTCACTTTTTATGACATAATCGAAAGCTTTGTGATTGATGCAGTTTATCGCTACGTCAATGTCATTTTGAGCCGACAACATGACGACAGGAATAAGATTTTATTTAGGTTTAACGTCATACAAAGTTTAAGCGTAAAGAAAAATTTGGCTGTTTTTACTGAGGGGGCTATCCCATTTTCGACATATACCAATTCAGTTCTTTTTCCATTTTTTTATAACTAAAAATATTTGTGATGGTCTTTTGTAAGCGAATGAAAGCTGTTTCACTTTTGACGACATAATCGTAGGCGCGGTGGTGCATACAATTGATTGCGACCTCTATTTTATCTTGGGAAGACAGCATGATGACTGGAATATCTGAATTATAACTTTTGATTTTATCCAAAGTCTCTAACCCATTCATTGCATTTTTGTCGATTCCATCTAAATGATAATCCAAAATAATCACATCGGGTTTGTCGGCTAAATGCGCAACACACAACTCACCGGTTGCATAAGTTTGAATCTCAAAATCAGCGTGTTCGAGTAGTTCAATTTTTGATAATTGTAGAAATAACGCATCGTCATCTACTAAAAACAGTTTTATTTTGTCATTATTTTTCATCATTTATTATTTTGAAGTTTACTTAGTTCTTCTCTCAATTCTTCGCAAGACTGTACACAAATATTTTCAAGTTGTGTCACAAGGTCTGGCAAGGTCTCTTCTTGTTGTTGTAATCGGGCGTACTCCACGACTTTTTTAGCCATGCTTTCAAAATCGGTGTGGATACCCATGATGGAAAAGGATGGAATCATTTTATGTACTGCTGCGTGCAACAATGTCCAATCTTTTTCTTCAAAACTTTGTTTCATCGCTCGGATTAAGGGCGGCGTTTGTTCCAAATAAGCCGCAATCATTTCAGACATTAAAATCGGATTTGATTTTGTCCGTTGCATCAAATATTCAAGATTCGTGCATCTTTGTTTTATCAATTGGGTTTTTTCCTTTTCTTTCGCAATATTTCTCAATGCGTTTTTTTTCACAAAGCTCACGATTTTAGAATAGAGTACTCGTTCATCAATGGGTTTGGCGATATAATCATTCATACCGATGGCTTTGCATTTTGCCAAATCAACAGTTGTCACATCTGCCGTTAGTGCGATGATGGGAATTTTAGATTTTAGGGTATTGCGGATGTATTCTGTGGCTTCAAAACCATTCATTTCAGGCATTTGCAAATCCATCAAAATAATATCATAATCTTTCGTTGCGCCGTGTGCATCTTTTTGAGTGAGTTTTTCAATCGCTATTTTTCCATTTTCTGCAATATCTCGGTCAAAGCCAAAATCATCTAAAACGGTTTTCATGAGCAGTTGGTTGAGTGCCATATCTTCGACGACCAGTACTTTGATGTTTTTAAGATTATCGTCTATTTCCATTATTTCGGTTACTATTTCCGCTTTTTCATTTGTTTTTTGAAAACTTAGAATGAAACTAAAAGTTGTACCGACATCAATTGTACTTTTCACAAGGATATGACCGCCTTGAGGTTCCACTAATTGTTTGACAATCGCCAAACCTAGACCTGTTCCGCCAAACAAGCGCGATGTTTCGCTGGAAGCTTGATGAAAGTTTTCAAAAATTTCGTCCAGTTTATCTGCCGCAATGCCAATGCCTGTGTCCGTAACCGCAAATTCGATGGTAGCTTGTTCATCATCTTGTTCGAGTAGAGAAACCCTCAATGTAATACCGCCTTTTGACGTAAATTTCACGGCATTACTCAATAGATTCATGATGATTTGGTGTAAACGCAAAGGGTCACCGACTAATACTTCAGGGATTTTAGGGTCGTATATTTTAATTAGTTCTAAATTCTTTTCTTGAATCTTTGTTTCAAATATATGAATCATAGCAGAAATAGACAAAGCCATTTTAAAAGGTGTTTTTTCAAAAGACATCTTTCCAGCTTCCACTTTAGCCAAATCAAGAATGTCATTTATCAAAACAATGAGGGCATCGCCACTCATTTTGATAGCCGTCAAATATTCCTTTTGTTTGGCTGATAACTCCGTTTTCAACACCACTTTCGTAAAACCAATAATAGCATTCATCGGTGTGCGAATCTCATGACTCATATTGGATAGAAATTGCTGTTTTGATTTGACAGCAGATTCCGCAATTAGGGTGGCAGATTCAGCAATTAGGGTGGCAGATTCAGCTTTGCTTTTTGCCTCTTGCGCAATACTGGTGGCTAATTCTGCGAATATTCTGGCTTCAATCAATTCTTTCTCAATTCTTTTTTGGTCGGTGACATCGCGTGCTGCGGCGAAAACGCCCAAAACATTGCCCTTATCATCTTTGTAAGATGACGCATTGTATAAGACATCAGTTAAAGTGCCATCATTGTGTTTGATTGTGAGTGGATAATCCGCGACAAAACCTTTTTCAAAGGCATGTAGATAGCCTTCTTGCGCTTTTGACAATTCTGTAAAGTAATTTGAGAAATCGGTGCCTATCAAGTTTTCCCGTAACACACCTGTTACTTTTATAGAGGCTTCATTGATATCTGTTATTTTTCCATCGGCATCAATGGTGACAAGCGGGTCAAGGCTCGCTTCGATGAGCGTGCGCGAATATTGAGACAACAACTTTTCTTGAGCGTCTTCTAATCCTTTATTTTTTTGTTGAAGTAGTAAGTTCGCTTCTTGGAGTTGTTCGGTGCGTTTTTGTACTTTTTGTTCTAATTCGTCTGCTTGCTGATAAGCATCGGTTTCCGATGGCTCATCAGCGTTGTTTAAGCTTTGTATATAATCTTCGCATGTGGAAGGATTTATTCTCATCATTATAATCGTAATTGAACTACCTGTTTATCAAAAAAAGATACCTCTGAGCGCATTTTGTGCCATGCCGCTCTGTGTGATAGCATCAACCCAATTCATCAATCGTATGGCGCTTTTTGTCTTTCAATTGTTTAAATTGAGATGGCGAAAGCCCCGTATTTTTCTTAAATTGATTGGATAAATGCGCGACGCTGCTATAATTCATTTTCCAAGCAATTTCTGTAATATTGAGTTCACCATAAATAATCAATTCCTTGATACGCTCTATTTTATGAGAAATGATGAATTGTTCTATCGTCGTTCCTTGCACTTCCGAAAACAGATTTGCCATATAAGTGTAGTCATAATGCAGTTTTTCGCTTAAAAAATTAGAAAAATTGACTTTGAGTCCCTCATCTGTATGATGCACCATATCCACAATGGTATTTTTTATTCTTTCAATCAATATCGCTTTTTTGTCGTCCATCAATTCAAATCCTGAATCCAACAAAGCGGTTCTTAATTCTTCTCGTTCCACCGTGGAAATATCTTCCATTATCTCTACCTCGCCCAAGTCAACAATGATGAAATGAAGATCATGATTTTTTAAAATTTCTTTCACAGCTGTTTTGCAGCGTGCACTTAACATGTATTTGATATAGAGCTTCACCCGTTTTTTATTTTTTGTTGGAATATACGTTACGCATTTACACGTTTAGGAAACTTTTAAACACCCTTTTCGCTTAAAATTATACGCTCTAACCGCATCTACCATCTTGTATCTTCTCGTTGAGACGAGAGGATACAAGAAGATAAATGTGATTGATAATCAATGAATTATGGTTCTCTTTAGAACCAAAATTTTAAGCGAAAAAAATGTTTAGAATTTATGTTAGGCGAAACTTTTAAAAGTTTCTCTAACATGGTCAAATCGTTTATGACCGGTCCCATTTTCCTTTAATTTTTAGGTTTGGTCGTGTCTATCGTTGACTGTTTACTTTTGGTTTCGGTCTTGTAATCAGAGTCTTTCTTTTTACTCTGTGATTTGTCTGCCGGTGCTTTTTTGATGTTTTTAACGCCTTTGTCCTTGCTCATTTTTAATTATTTTTATCGTAAATGAATTTTTACATCACGAAGATGACTATTTTTAAGTTACCATTGCTTACATAATTCTGTATAAAACTTACATGATTCACACATTGTTAAAGTAAAGCGAAAAAGCACCCCCTCAGTATTTCCTTTACAAAAGGTACTAAAAGTAAGAAGTAGAATTTTTTCTTTTCCCATTTTGTACAGGCGCTTTTCTAATACGTTCTATAATGCCTTTTGACATTTCTTTGATTTCATGTTCTGTTTTATGTTCGACATTCCGCATGGCATTGTTGGCAGGTTTATGAGAGGTAATAAGCTCATTAACTTTTACATGTAGGGCACCAGAAAAGCGATTAAATTCCTTCTGGATGATAAATAAACTTAAAAAAGTTAAAGAGTTAATAGCATCTCTAATAAACTCTTGAATCTCAGGTCTGTGGAATGCGCGGTTCGTCAAAAAAAATATGACCATACCCAATGCCAATATAAAAGTGAAAGAGCTGCCCAATATGGCTGTAGCGACGGCGGTCAGTTTTTCAAATAGGGTTTCGGAATGTTTATATAGATTTTTCATGATTTTATGTTTAGCATGGAAAAAAGAAATAAAAGAAGCGGAAGAGACATATTTGATCTCCCCCGCTTTTAGTAATGTTCGTGTATGGATTATAAATTTGTTAAAACTTATATCCCACAGAAACTTGACCGACTGAGTTTTTGCCACTACCTAAAATGGCACGTGTATTATCATTAGTGATATCTACAAATCCTTGATTGTATCGGATACTGAGGGGGTCAAAAATAGAGAAGCCATTATGACTAAAATTGAAACATGCTTATGCATCGTTTTCATAAAATTAATATTTTAAAAATGTTAGAAAAAGTTATATTAGTGTTGTAAAAGTGCTCTTTTAAAAAATTATTGCTTCGCTTCTTTATTTGCTTCAGTTTTCATTTTTTCATTCGCATAAATTGCAATTTCGACGCGCCGATTTTGTGTACGATTGCTTTCAGTAGTGTTATCAACAGACGGTTGGCTTTCTCCTTTGCCCTCCATCCTAAGGCGGCTACTGGCGACGCCCAAAGAAGCAAGATAATTCGTAACAGCTGCCGCGCGTTTTTCGGATAAGCTTTGATTGAAAGAATCAGAACCCGCATTATCGGTATGCCCGACGATGAGTAAATCCGTATCTGTGTATTCGTTCAAGGTGATAGCGAATTTTTGTAAATCAGTTTTATTAGATTCCTTCAAATCTGTTTTTCCGTAATCGAATAATAATTGACTGTTGAATGTCAATTTAATGCCTTCGCCCACCCGTTCGACGGTGGCTGTTTTACCCAATTCGTCTTCCAGTTTTTTAGCTTGTTTGTCCATTTTATTGCCAATAACAGCACCTACAGTGCCACCGACAGCCGCACCCAAAATAGCACCCAATGCTGTATTATTACTTTTGTTGCCAATGATAGCGCCGATAACCGCACCCGATGAAGCGCCAATAACTCCACCTTTTTGGGTTTTATTCATGCCCTTTTTTTCGGTTTTAGTTGTATCTGCTTCAGTCGTTTGTGTTTTTTGTGCGTTTTTGCATCCCATAGTTAAAGCGCTGAGCAACATTAGGGAAAAGATGAATTTTTTCATAAAAATTGTTTTAAGCGTGAAGTAATTTCCACAGCGCAAAGGTGAGATTCTTTGAAGGGTAAAGTGTTACACAACTATTTTTAATAATTACAATATTCACACATCTTATGAATGATTCATAATTCATAATTCATAACTCCTTAAGCTTTATAAACCCGTGCGATTTCAGTAGGTGGGACTTTATTGGAATACATTTTAGCATATGCGGCAGTAAATTCTGCACCAAAAAATAATATCATTGAGGAGTAGGACACCCAAAGCAGTAATAATATAATAGAACCTGCTGCACCATAAGCAGAGGCGGGTTCAGCTTTGCCAAAATAAAAGGATAAAGCGGTTTTGCCTATCGTGAATAATAATCCCGTCACGAGCGACCCCAACCAGACATGTTTCCACTCGATTTTAGCATCTGGTAAAATTTTGAACATCATGCCAAACAGAATGGAAATGACAACGATAGAAATAATAAAATTAAAAATATGTAAAACGACTATTACCCATTCGGGGGAATCCACTTTAATCCAGTTGTTCAGTGCGGCGAGTGCTGTAGAAACAACCAATGAAATGATTAATAAAAATGCAATAGCCAGTATCAATCCAAAGGAGAAGAGTCTCGCTTTCAGAATCAGTAAAATACCCCTTTGGGGAACCACCTTTACTTCCCAAATGGTGTTAAATGTTTTTTGTAGTTCCACAAATACACCTGTTGCGCCCACGAGAATGGTTGCGATGCCCACAATAGTGCCAGAAATAGTCGATTTTGAGCGGCTTACTTTTATCAACATTTCTTTTATTTGTTCAGCTGTATCATTACCCAAAGTGCTCGCTACTTGTGCTAATATGTTGTCATTCACCGTATCATGTCCAAAAAAGTAACCTGCAATGGTAATAATAAGCACGAATAATCCAGGTAAACTAAAAATGGCATAATAAGCAATGATAGCACTTTGTCTGAAAGGATCTTTATCATTCCAAGATTCAAACGTTGTGCGGAACAACAACATTAAATCTTTAAATTCGAAATACATTTTGTGACGTTTCATGAAGTAAATATAAAAAGAAATGCGGAAAAGATAGTCTATCTCGTCCGCAATTTGTCGAATTTATGTAATTAAAATTACAGAACACATTGACGAAATTTTAAAAATTTTGTAAATGTTATTAATCAATAAGTTACGTCCACGGTAGGGAAATTTCTAAAATTTCCCTAACGTTTTTAAACGTTTTTTAAGAAAAAAACATGGTTGTACCATAAAGTACATAATTCCGAAAAACAATACCCAAATTAGCTTGACTTTGTTAAATTAGGAATAAAACGAATATTTCTAATTCATGATGAATTTATTTTATATTTAGATTGAGTTGCTTTAGCCCTTTTAAA
>JAYTUQ010000088.1:0-9359 GCA_043744455.1 Saprospiraceae bacterium
CCAACATGTACTTTGTAACAGTCATCTATTTCGAGAACTCCATGCGGCTTCTCAAAGAGGTTTCGACTGGGCACAATCCCTCAAAAACCATATTTTTGAACTCTACGAATTACAAAAACAGAACAAAAATCGAAAAGTAACCAAAAAACAATATCAACTCAAAGAACGCCTCATCAAAACAGAACTTGAAAAAATAGACAAACAACTATCCGAAATTGAGCAAATCAATCCAATCAATCCAATCAATCCAATCCAACAAAAATCTTGGGCTTTGGTCAAGAGATTGCGAAAGCACCTCAATTCTTTTTTATGCTTTGCCAAAGACCCTGATTTGCCTTTTACGAATAATCAAGCCGAAAGAGATATTCGTATGGTCAAGCTAAAAATCAAAATTTCTGGCTCCTTTAGAACCGTCGAAGGTATTCATATCTTCGCTCGGATTAGAGGATTCATTTCTACTTGCCGTAAACAAAAGTTGAAGATCTTTGACGCTATTAAAGATATATTTTCTCGAAAGCCTTCCGTATTTAAATTAACCTAAGCAGTTACAAAAAAGCTTAGTCTTCTGAAAAGTTATTCAAACAAACACTTTTTAATGAAGTCTAATGGATTGCCTTTTTTTAAATCAACTGTAACACAATTATGATGCGTTTGCCCTACAATTTTAATTATTCCACAAAAAATTTAAAAGAACCAAAAATATTTTGTATTCCGTTAGAAAACCTTACTTTTGCGCTCCGAAATTGAAATTAATAATTGAAAATAAAATAAGTCGTATAATATGGCACATCACGCATCAGCAAAAAAACGTATTCGTCAATTAGCAGTACGTCGTTTGAGAAACCGTTTTTACAAAAAAACAACTCGTACAGCTATCAAATCAATCCGTACAATGACGGCAAAAGAGGACGCTGAAAAGTTCCTTCCAAAAGTCATCAGCATGATTGACCGTTTGGCAAAACGTGGTAGCTTCCATGCAAACAAAGCAGCAAACCTTAAAAGTGGTTTGATGAAGCATATTGCTCGTTTAGCAGCCTAATTTCTCCTTTTTATACTGAGGGGGGTATTTCAAAGCGTTTCATGCCAATTGTTTGGCATGAAACGCTTTTCCTGTTTCATGAATTTTCGTGCTATTTCTTTTTCTGTTATTGAAACAGCATCAGGATAAACTGATTGTATATTTTCAGTAGATTCTAAATCACAACTATCCGTTTCCGCACACTTATAATCTAAACTAAAGCATTTGACCTTGTAACAACGACGGTTATTTGACTCATTATAAAGTGCAATTATGAAACCAAGACTATCATTTGTTTTGTTTTTATACTAAATATATTTGTATTTTAAGAAGCCAAATATATGAAAGAATTAATAATTTAGAATTAAAATACCCCTTAGTAAAATTATTGATTTTTCATAAAAATAATTAAATTTGCTCATAAAATTAAATCATTAGGCAATGGAAGCTATATTAATAAAAAATAAAATCTATACAAAAGTTGAAAAATTAACAGCAGAGCAATTACTATTGGTGAGCGATTTTTTGAGTTGGATAGAAAAAGCCTTCCCAAATAAGCAAATAGTAGTATCCCCAAAAGAGCAAACAAAAATTGTTGATGGACAACGTGATATGACCGCCATTTTTGATCTTCAAAAATTGTTTCAAGAGACTCATTTAGATTCTACCATTGTCTCTGATGTTATTTTTGAACGAGAAGACCGACTATGAACTACTTTTTCGATACATCTGCTTTGTTTAAATTGTTTGTTGTTGAACCTAATACAGCAGAAGTGCAAGCGATTTATGCAAACGCTGCGAACAATATTTGGGTTTCAGAACTCTCAAGACCTGAATTTTACAGCACGATTATGAGACGTTTCAGAGGCAAGCAATTGACTAAAAAACAAATGACAGCGATATATTATGCTTTTGAATCTATCTGGACAGATTTTCTTGTCATACCTTTTGCTTTATCTTACCTTTCATCGGCTGAAAATTTTATTAAAACAGTTGGTAAAAAACAAAATCTACGAACGCTCGATGCTTTTCAGTTAGCTGCTTTTCAAAATCATGCTGCACCTAATTGGCATTTCTTGACAGCGGATACAGGTTTTGCACATGCGATTAATTCTTTAAAAATCAATGTTTTAACGGTATAAATTTGACTGTTTGTCTATTTCATGCTAATTGTATGTTATTTAACGCTTTTTAACACTTTTTTATAGACAAAATTTATCAAATTTGCCCGCCTCATTAGGTCGAGGCATTTTTTCAATAAATTATTATTCACAATAACCAAACCACACACTTATTATGACAAGCTACGTTGATATTGAAGCACTGAATCAAGAAATTTATAGCGCCAGCTCATTTGTAGAACGGCTGAATGAAGAAACAGGAAAAGTTATCGTCGGTCAAAGTCAAATGATTGAACGCCTGATGATTGGTCTTTTGACACGTGGTCATGTCCTCCTTGAAGGTATGCCAGGATTGGCTAAAACATTGGCTATCAAAACATTAGCCAGTGCCATCAATGCCAAATTCAGCCGCATACAGTTCACACCCGACTTGCTGCCTGCCGACATTATCGGTACGATGATTTATAATCCAGCCAAAGCAGACTTTAATGTTCGTAAAGGACCTATTTTTGCCAATTTCGTCCTTGCTGATGAAATCAATCGCGCACCTGCTAAAGTGCAATCTGCTCTTTTAGAAGCTATGCAAGAACGTCAAGTGACCATCGGGGAGCATACTTATCCCCTGTCAGAGCCATTTTTAGTCTTGGCGACGCAAAACCCCATCGAGCAAGAAGGCACTTATCCCCTGCCCGAAGCGCAAGTAGACCGTTTCATGCTCAAAGTAAAAATTGACTATCCGAACAAGCAAGATGAGCGCGAAATCATCCGCCGCAATTTGACAGGCCACTCTCCCTTAATAAATCATGTCGTTAACACAGTAGACATCATGAATGCACGCGATGTGGTTAGCAAAGTGTATATGGATGAAAAAATCGAGCAATACATCCTCGACATCGTTTTTGCGACGCGTCAACCGCAACAATATGGTTTGGGCAATTTGCAAAACCTCATTCAGTACGGCGGCAGTCCGCGTGCGAGTATTGCTTTAGCGACTGCATCAAAGGCTTTGGCTTTCTTGAAACGTCGTGGTTATGTCATTCCCGAAGACATTCGCAACGTTTGTCCCGATGTTTTGCGCCACCGCGTCGGTTTGACCTACGAAGCCGAAGCTGAAAATATTACAGCAGAAGATATTATCAGTCAAGTTTTGAATAAAGTGGAAGTGCCATAGTCAACTTGAGGTCACAAATTGTGACCTCAAGTTGGGTTTAAAAATTACCATGAAATGTTTGAGGTCACAAATTGTGACCTCAAACGATGAAATCTCTAAAAATCACAATTTGTGACCTTAGAAATTCAAGGCTCTTGAAAAAACGATTAAAAAATACAACTCAAAATGTTTGAGGTCGCAATTTGCGACCTCAAACATTTAAAACTAGGAAACAAACTAAAATAATAACTATGACTGAAAATTTAATTATACGCGAAGAGAATATCGCTTCCGTTATTTATTTGATTAGGGGTGAAAAAGTGATGTTGGACATGGATTTGGCGGCACTTTATGGTGTTAGTACTAAACGTATGAAAGAAGCTGTTCGACGAAATATAGAACGTTTTCCTGACGACTTTATGTTTGAACTCACGAAAGTAGAATACGACAATTGGAGTGTACAATTTGAATCCTCAAACATTGGACGAGGAGGTACAAGGTATTTACCTTTCGCTTTCACAGAGCAAGGTGTTGCTATGCTTTCAGGCGTTTTGAAAAGCGAGCAAGCGGTTGCTGTCAATATTGCTATTATGCGGACTTTTGTGCAGATGCGAAAATTTATGTTATCAAATATAGAATTGAATCAACGTGTTGAAAAATTGGAACATTTGATATTTGAGCATTTACATGAATACAGTGACGAAATTAAAGATATTTATGAGGCTTTGACGCAGTTAATGCAAGACAAAGAAGAAAAAGAACCGCGTCGCTCTATTGGATTTAAGCAAAAAAATTGATCTATGGAAACCAGCGAACTCATCAAAAAAGTCCGTAAAATAGAAATTAAGACAAAAGGCTTATCCACTAATGTCTTTTCGGGCGAATACCATTCGGCGTTCAAAGGACGCGGCATGTCGTTTTCGGAGGTGCGTGGTTACAGCTATGGCGACGATGTACGGAATATTGATTGGAATGTAACGGCACGGACAGGGACGCCATTTGTTAAGGTCTTTGAAGAAGAACGAGAATTGACTGTTATGCTTGTTATAGATATGAGTCATTCGGCTTTTTTTGGCACACAATCGCAGTTTAAAAATGAGATGATTACAGAGATTTGTGCTGTTATTGCCTTTTCTGCTATCAATAATAATGATAAAGTTGGCGTTATTTTCTTTTCTGATAAAATTGAAAAATTCATACCCCCTAAGAAAGGGCGTGTACATATCCTGTTGATTATCAGAGAATTATTAAATTTTGAACCACAAGGAAAAGGAACAAATGTGAGCGTTGGTTTGCAATATTTGAACAATGTTCTTAAAAAGCGGAGCACAACTTTTCTAATTTCGGACTTTATGACCAGAGGCTACGATAATGCGCTAAGGATTGCTGCCAAACGGCATGACATTGTTGGCATTCACATCACAGACCCTGCCGAAGAACAATTGCCCAATGTAGGGTTACTTCGCGCACTCGATGCCGAAACGGGCGGAAGGATTTGGTTGGATACATCCGACCAAAGCACCCGTCGCCGTTACGCTGATTGGTATAAAGAAAATATGCAGTATTTCAAAAGCACATTTTTGAAATCGGGCGCAGATTCGATGAGCATTAGGACAACAGAAAGTTACGTGAATGCCCTATCGAAATTTTTCAAACAACGTGGAAAATGAGCTTTTTACTGAGGGGGGTGTTTGACGAATAATGCATTTGAGAAATTATAAAAATTTCCTAAACGGTACGATAATTGAAAATAAAAATAGTTTAAATAATTGAAAATCAATAGTTTAAATAAAAAATTATACTTTCCAAAAGTGATAAATTTTTGGAAAGTTGGCGTATTTATGTTGCTGCAAACCATAGCTTTTGGGCAACAAGTCAATACCGAACTCAAAGCTTATGCGAGGCTCGATACCAACGTTATGCTCATTGGTGACAAAAGCACTTTGCACCTTTCAATCGAACTTCATGTTGGGGAACGTGTGATGGATATTAAACCTGATATGCCTTTGGATACTGCGCATTTTGAAATACAAAATCCAGGACGTTGGGAAAACGATAGTCGTGCGTCAAAGTCGGCACGAGATATTAAGTTTATCGCTTGGGATTCGGGTTTTTATCGCATCAATCCTATTATTTTTACCCTAAAAAAAGCGAATGGTGATAAAAGGATTGTTCAAACGCAGCCTCTATTATTGAACGTCAATAATCCGAGAGGTATTGATGATTTGGCAGGACCGATTGGCATAAAAGAGATTGAACGTGAAGCATTAACGTTTGAAGATATGATGCCATATATTCTTGCTATCATCTTGATTGGCGGCATTGCTTTTTTAGCTTGGTTCTATTATAAAAAATGGAAAAACCGAGGTCGAGTGCCTGTTGTGCAAAAAGTTGTTCACCCGCCGTACATTATCGCAGAGCGTCTTTTGCAGGAATTACACGCCAAACAGTTGTGGCAACAAGGAAAAATCAAGGAATTTTACTCTGAATTGAGCTATATACTGAGGGGGTACTTGGAAGATCAATTTACGATGCCCGCCCTCGAAAGCACGACCGATGAATTGATTTTAACGCTTCAAAAACGGCAATTTGCGGATATAGTGGTGGGTAAAATGCAGAATTTATTGCAAACGGCGGATTTAGTTAAATTTGCAAAAGGAGAACCACCGACGGAGGTACATGAACATTTTTGGCGTGATGCAGTGGCTATTGTTGAACTGACGAAACCAAAACCTGTTGTGGAAAGTGTTGAAAATCAAGGTGTTGCGAAAGAAAGTTATTCTTCTTCGTAGTGGAAACGGCAAGAGAGAATGATTATTGAATCGTCAGTAACTTTATAAACTAAACGATGCTCTTGATTGATTCGTCGAGACCAAATACTATTTCGATATTTTAAAGGTTTTGGGATACCCATCCCTTCAAAAGGATTTTTAGCAGCATCATTCATCAAAAAGATTATTTTTTTCAATATTCGGAAATCTTTTTCGGCCCAATAGACTAAATCTTCAATAGCAGTCGCCTCGAAAATAATTTTTCTCATAGTGCGTGTTTTATTACAATGATTATTTGGTATATTTTTTAACAAATTTATCAAGGTCAATCTCGATAAGGTTTTCGCCTTTTTCTACATTGTCGATGGCTTTTAAAAGACGTTCTTTATTCTTTTTGCTGCTAAATAAGTAGGTATCTTCATCTATATCAGATGTCGTCGAACCATTTTTAGAAACCTTAGCTTTCAATCCTAATTTTTCAAGGAAAGCTAAAACCGTTTCAAGTTGAGACGGATTGTCAATATCAATTTTTACAGTAGTTGTCATTTTTTTAAATTTTATGCTCAAAAATAGGTTGTTTTGCAAGGAAAAACAACGAAAGAAATAGATTTTTTATAAACGTATATTGTTATTCAAGGAATTTTATGAATAGCCAATAACTTACTGAGGGGTATATGTTCAAATACATCGAATTTGCGAATCCAGAATTTCTATTCCTTATATTACTATTGCCAGCCATAGCTTGGTGGTATTATGGGCATTATCGGACGCATTATGCTTCGATAACGATGTCAAATATTACGATGTTCAAAGGGCAATCGTCATGGCGGGGCAAGGCACGTGGTGTGTTGCCGTTACTGAGGGGGATTGCTTTTTTATGTTTAGTGGTGGCTTTGGCACGTCCTCAAAGGCTTTTAACTGTTGAAAATGTTGAAGCGAATGGTATTGATATTATGCTGGCGTTAGATTTATCGAGCAGTATGTTGGCGCAAGATTTTGACCCAGACCGCTTGATAGTTGCCAAACGTGTGGCGGCTGATTTTGTTGATAAACGCGAATTTGACCGCATTGGCTTAATCGTTTTTAGTGGCGAAGCCTTTACGCAATGTCCTTTGACGACCGACCATAAAGTGGTTCAAGACTTTTTAGGCAACCTTCAAAGCGGTTTATTGCAAGATGGTACGGCTATCGGCATGGGTTTAGCGACTGCCGCGAATCGCCTAAAAGACAGTCCAGCGAAGTCAAAAATCATTATTTTGATGACCGATGGGGTCAATAATTCAGGGTATTTTAAGCCCGAAGATGCAATGGCATTGGCTAAGACATTGGGTATAAAAGTTTATACGATTGGCATTGGTTCAACGGGTCAAGCCATGTCGCCTGTGGGGCGGAAGGCTGATGGTCAATATGTTTTTGGTCTCGTGCCTGTTGAAATTGATGAGGCTTTGCTTCAAAATATCGCTGCTACTACGGGTGGCAAATATTACAGAGCGACCAATAATCGTGAACTCGAACAAATTTATGCCGAAATCGACCTTCTCGAAAAATCAAAAGTGGATGTAACAAGCATCAAACGCCGTAGCGAAGCCTTTGGCAATTTGGTTCTGGCAGCCTTGTGTTTAATAACATTAGAAATCCTCCTACGTTACACCATTTTTAGAACCATACCTTAAATTTAATGGATAACGGATAATTGATAATGAAGAGATTTGTCCGCTATCCGTTATCCATTTTTCACTTTATAAAAATGCGTTATTTTCTTGAACTTGCTTACAATGGCACCCGTTTTTGCGGTTGGCAACGGCAACCAAATGCCCCCTCAGTACAACAGACGATTGAGGAGGTTTTTTCTATGATGTTGCGAGAGCCGATTGACATAACAGGTTGTGGACGAACGGATACAGGCGTTCATGCACAACAATATTTTGCCCATTTCGATTTTAATACCGATTTTCCTAAAAACTTTCTCGAAAGAGCCAATAAATTGGTGGGTGATGACATTGCTTTGAGAAAAATAATGTCTGTTTCAGACGCAGCCCATGCTCGTTTTGATGCCACATCGAGGCGTTATCAATATGTTCTTTGTTTTGAAAAAAGCCCTTTTTCTACGGAAACTGCTTGGTTTTTTACGCAAAAAGACCGTTTAGACTTTGGAAAAATGCAGAAAGCTGCTGATTTACTGTGCTCGCATCCCGATTCTTCGGGGAGGGGGTATTCAGAGTTTGCGCCGTTTTGTAAAACTCATTCCGATGCGCAAACTATGCGGTGTGAAGTGACGCAGAGCGCATGGGTTTTTGAAGCGGATAAAGCAGTGTTTCACATTACAGCCAATCGTTTTTTAAGGGGCATGGTGCGGTTGATTGTGGGCATGTGTATCAATGTCGGTTTGGGTCAAATGACTTTGGACGATGTACGAGAGGCTTTGGAAACACAACAACCTTTGAAAAAAAGTTATTCTGTGCCGCCGACGGGTTTGTTTTTGACAGATATCGAGTACCCTTTTTGGGAGAAAAACAACTTTTAGGGTAAAAATCCCCTGCATGAATAAGACATGCAGGGGATTTTTACCATTAGGCTGGAAATTGAATTACTCCAATCCAAATAATTGGAGATTAATTTTATAAGCATCAGAATTTCATACCACAGGTCAAGTTAAGATGCGTGATAACATCACCATTTGTATCTACTTGAAAGGCAGCATTTGTTCCAATATATATTTTTTCATTCAAAGAATAATTATAATAAGGTTGCATAATGCCACCTAGCGCAAATATCCTTTGCGGGTCTAAATGGATAATATTCATTACGGGAAAGGGAAATCCTGTTCCTCCACCTGGAAAATATAACCCTGCCTCATTAAAATAAGAAGAAGATTGATAGCGAAAAATGCTGCCAATGTGAATCCCAAAATCACTTTTTTGATTTCTAATGAAACTAAAACCTAATTTGGTCGCAACTTGAAGTCCATCGCTGCTATAGCGTAAAGAACCATCAACCCGTTTTCCTTGTGTATCTGTATATATATTTAAAAAGACACCATCGTGAATCGTCGCGCCTATACCCACGGCAAAAGACATTTTCTGACGGAAATACTTTTTAAGTTCTGTGTTGATTTGAAAACCATTCATATCACCTGTTCCGTTTTTGCCTATGCCAATGTCAAATTGTATGGACATTTTGGGCATTTCATACTTATTTTGAGCAGATATGCTTATTTGTATGAAAGTGAGAATTAAAAGAAATAGGTATTTTGTTAAGGCTTTTTTCATGATGCTGCTATATTTTACTGTTCCTAATAA
>JAYTUQ010000089.1:0-2409 GCA_043744455.1 Saprospiraceae bacterium
GAAGATGGAAAATTAGTCGAACTGCATCACGAAGAAACAAGCAACGATTTTGCCGTCGGTGATATTTTTATCGGCAAAATTCGCAAGTTGATGCCCGGATTGAACGCTGCTTTTGTTGACATCGGTCACAAAAAAGACGCGTTTTTGCACTATACGGATATGGGTCCCAAACTCAAAAATGTCTTGAAATTCACTGATGGCGTCATCAGTGGAGGTATCAATACCTCGAGTCTCGACCATTTCAGAATAGAGCCAGACATCAACAAAAACGGTAAAGTAGATCAAGTTTTGCCTAAAAGACAACACATTTTGGTGCAAATCTTAAAAGAGCCGATTGGCACAAAAGGACCCAGATTGAGTTGTGAAATCACAATTCCTGGACGTTTTTTAGTGCTAACTCCGTTTACCGACATTATTGCAGTATCGAAAAAGATTTCCAGCGCAGATGAGCGAAAAAGGCTTCAATCGATTGCCGAAAGCATTAAACCCAAAAACTTTGGTGTCATCGTTAGGACGGCAGCCGAAGGCAAAAAAACAGCGGAATTGCATGAAGAAATGATGCAAATGACCGCTAAATGGGAGAAAATTTTCTTCCAACTCAAACAAGCCAAGCCGCCAGCAAAATTGTTGAGCGAATTGGACAAGACCTCGAGCATCTTGCGCGATATGCTCACCAATCAGTTTTCGCGTGTGATTGTTGATGACAAAGACACTTCTGAGGGTATCAAAAACTATCTTGCGGGTTTTGCACCTGACCAGGTTAAAATTGTTCAGTTTCATAAACCAAGTGGTAAACATATTTTTGATCATTTTCCCGTCAATCGTCAAGTAAAAGCCTCTTTTGGCAAAACAGCGACGATGGCAAGTGGTGCGTATCTCGTCATCGAACACACCGAAGCGATGCACGTTGTAGACGTGAATAGTGGTCATAAAGTCGGTTCTGGCGCAACGGACGATGCTATTTTAGCTGTCAATATGGAAGCTGCGGAAGAAATTGCACGTCAAATGCGGTTGCGAGACTTAGGTGGCATTATCATCATTGATTTCATTGATATGAAAGAGCCTGAGCACAAAAAAACGCTGCAAAAAGCCATGAAGGATTTCATGGTCAAAGACCGCGCACAGCATACGATTCTACCCCTCAGTAAATTCGGTTTGATGCAGATTACGCGCCAACGTGTCCGCCCAGAACTTAAAATCAACACGGCAGAAATTTGCTCAACATGCAACGGCACGGGCAAAGTTCAGCCAACTGTTTTATTGACGGATACACTCGAGTTTGATCTCGACGCGGTCTTACAGGCACGTCCAAAAGGGCGTATTTCGATTCATGTCCACCCATTTGTAGAAGCATATTTGACAAAAGGCTTTTTACCTAAACGTCAAATCAATTGGTATTTCAAATACAATAAATGGATACGGATTCAATCTGAACCAGAATACCCATTGACGACCTACAAGTTTTTTGATGAAAATGAAGATGAGATTCGGTTGAATCAATAATTTTTAAGTTTTAGCATAAAGGGCAATTTTTACTGAAAGGTAGAAGTTGCCCTTCTTTTTTGTGATAGTCCGAATTGTAAAATACACTTTTCGACATATAAAATCGTAGGGGTAAAATCCTTATCATTGCCATAAAAAACACATATTAAACAATATGCTTCTCCAATTTCCACAAGACTTTTTCTGGGGTACCTCGACTGCCTCGGCGCAAATAGAAACGGCTTCGGAACACTCGTTTAAAGGTTTGCGAGCCAAGTCTTCACCAATTGGACAAAATGGGGGATGTGAATAAGAAGATTGGAGCCTATAAACCTGAAGCATTAGGACGCATACTACGTCGTTTCCATAAGAAGTACCAAAAGCCTATTATCATCACAGAAAATGGTATTTGTACGGATAATGATGAAGTACGGGTTCAAGCTATAAAAGATTATTTGGCGGTCATACATGAAGCTATAAGTGATGGCGTTGTTGTAAAGGGCTATATTTATCGTTCAACGTTTGATAGTTTTGAGTGGGATTTGGGTCTAACGCACCAATTTGGCTTGTTAAAAGTGGATTTAGAGACCAAAAACAAGCTAGATACTGAGGGGGCATGTTTTTATGAGCAGGTTGCGAAAGCCAATGCCGTTGAAGTTTAAAATGAGAGAAAAGATTAAAAAAATAATTTTTCTTGAAAAAAGTTTGCAAGGTTTTAAAATAGATATATCTTTGCAACGCTTTTTGAGAAAAGCCTTTCGGAAATGAAAAATCACGAAGAAAGTCGTCCATCACGAATGTTCTTTTACCTGTAATACTCTTGGAAAACAAACAATAAGCCAGTGTAGCTCAGTTGGTAGAGCAGCTGATTTGTAATCAGCTGGTCGGGGGTTCGAGTCCCTCTACTGGCTCTTAGTTGGGAGTATT
>JAYTUQ010000090.1:0-2405 GCA_043744455.1 Saprospiraceae bacterium
CGACATTTCATCGGCAACGATGGTCATTTTAGGATATTGAAATCCACGGATGGTTGTTGCGTCGCTCATTTTTCTTTGTTTTTTAACAAATTTAAGAAAAAAAATAGGAATATACTGAGGGGGTACTTGATTCCTTTTGATACGACAACAGAAATACGCCTGTTGATGTATCGTGGTTTTCTTGCAACCAAGCGCGCCAAGTGGCTCTGTCAGGTGCATAAAACAAAGGAATCTCGTCTAATTTCGGCATTTGCAATAAAAATATACGAAACTACTTAAATATTATCCATTATCCACTTTCCATTATCCATTATTAAGACATCCAATTCGTCTTTGCCTCCGCATTCCACTTTGTCGTTGTTTTTTTCAATTTTGTCCAAAACTCAATTGAGCTTTTACCCGTAATATCACCAACACCAAAGCGGGAATCGTTCCAACCACCAAACGAAAATGGCTCACGGGGAACAGGTACACCAATATTAACGCCGACCATCCCCGCCGAAGCACGTTCCATAATATAACGAGCGAAACCACCATTTTGAGTAAAAACTGAAGCCGCATTGCCGTAAGGATTGGCATTTTCAATCGCTAAGGCTTCATCAATCGTATTCGTGCGCATGATGCTGATGACGGGACCAAAAACTTCTTCTTTGGCAATTGCCATATCGGGCGTGACGTAATCGATAACCGTCGTGCCGACGTAAAAACCTTCTTCTTTGCCTTCTACAACAGCGTTTCTACCATCTACTAAAACCTTTGCACCCGCTGCTTCTGCTTCATTGATATAGCGTTCGATGCGTTTTTTAGCTTCAGGAGATATGACAGCACCCAAGTTTTTACCAACTTGAATTTTCTTGGCTTCGTCGCATAACAAAGCGATAATATGGTCAACAGGACCCACGGCAAGCATAGCCGAAGCAGCCATACACCTTTGTCCCGCACAGCCCGCCATAGATGCAGCGACGTTGGAAGCGGTCATTGCAGGGTGTGCATCAGGTAGAACAATGAGGTGATTCTTTGCGCCACCCAAAGCCAAACAGCGTTTGAGGTTAGAAGAAGCCCGTTTGTAAACGATTTTTGCCACTTTGGTAGAACCGACAAAAGACACAGCTTGAATACCTTCATGGTCGCAAATCGCTTCCACAATATCGCGGTCGCCATGAACGATATTCAAAACACCATCGGGCAAACCTGCTTCTTTCAATAAGGCAGCGAGGCGCATGGTACTGAGGGGTACTTGTTCCGATGGTTTGATAATCATGGTATTGCCCAAAACAAGGGCATTTGGAATTGTCCAATTTGGTACCATAGCAGGGAAATTGAACGGTACGATAGACGCCACAACGCCCAAAGGGAAACGTTCCGTACGGCACTCCACACCTTTTGACACCTCTAACAGTTCGCCTTGAACCAATTGAGGCATCGCACAAGCAAACTCTGTCAATTCAATAGATTTTTCGATTTCAGCGCGGGCTTCGTCCAGTGTTTTGCCGTTTTCTTCATGAACGAGGAAAGTTAAGGCTTCAATATCGCGTTCTAAAAGGGTTTTGTAGCGAAAAAATACTTGTACGCGTTCTTTTATGGGCATTTTTGACCAGCCTTCAAAAGCGGTTTGTGCGGCTTCAACAGCAGCATCTAAATCAACAGCAGTTGACATCGGCACGCGACTTAAAAGCGATCCGTCAGTAGGAGAGAGCACATCGAGCCAACGGTCGTTTGTCGTTTTTTGTGTTTTGCCACCGATATAATTGCTGAGTTCGGCATATTTCATTGTAAGCGTTTCCATATAATTGAAATTTGATTTGAAAAGTTATTGATGTATCGCAACGTGATAAATAAGGTCAATGATTCCTTTTTAGGCAAAAAGTTTCGCCAAAAGGGCAAGCAATTTAGCATTTCATTTTAATAAAAAGAAAAAGGTGTATGAATACATAAAAAAAGGACTGCATCTTTTCAGATACAGCCCTGCGTTTTATATAAACTTTAGTTAGTATTTGACTTAGATTTTTGCTTTTTCAATTCTTTTGGGTCATTGTTACCTTTTTTAATCTTTTCCTTTTCACCGTTTTCGTGATGTTCATCAATATCTTGGTCGTGGTCGTGATTATCTCTTTTTTCCTTATTTGAAGTGAGTTTAACGTTTATTTAAGTGTTTCAGCAATTATGACAAAAGGGTATTTTTCAAAATAATACCTTTATGAGAATAATTTGAGCCATAAAAAACATAATCGTCAATCATTTTAACGCCTTCAGCAGCTATAACTTGATAAAATACTGAGGGGGGTATTTGCCCCTAATATTTTGATGTTCAATCAATTAAATTTTCATTCATATATTTTTAACTAAACAATCAGAAGCAATATGAAAAACTTTCGTTTTCAACTCTATCTCTTAATTTGCGTTGG
>JAYTUQ010000091.1:0-9278 GCA_043744455.1 Saprospiraceae bacterium
TTTACATTCAGCCTCGGAGCGACTCCACTCGCTATCGAGGCTTTTTTTTACAGAATCAATTTTGAAAAAGTCCCCACTTGTTTCTGAATTGATTGCTTCCGTTGTTTCATTAAGGTTAGAAAATCAAGTATTAAGGATGCTCTTTTGCTTCTTTAGAATGCTTAATTTTTCAATTTTTAACCTTAACTATAATCGCTGAGATTGTGATTTATGACTCAAAAGTAGAGTGCGCTTTTGGAATAAAAAAATGCGTTCGCAGACAAACAACGTATTCGTACAACAAAAAATGCCTTTTTTTCTTTTCTCGAAACCCGCTTTCAGTTTATTTTATTTCAAAAATATCAATTTCGTAAAATTATTTATTGATTTTACAGAAATAATAAAATTAAATTTGGATTGTCTTTTTTTTAAAGTCAGAGTAATTTTATTTTTCAAACTAAGTATTCGCTGCCGTACCTTTGTCCTACAAAAGTTGCAAAAGTCCCTACCTACAACTGCAACTTTCCAAAAGTTGAAAACTTTTGGAAAGTTTATGTCTCCCGCTGAATTGTGATATTAAAGAAACAGAGATTCTTTTACAATTCAAGATTTTAAAAATGGCAAAACAGAAAGTTGTTGTCGTCGGAAACGGCATGGTTGGCTACAAATTCTGCGAAAAACTCATCGCTAAGGCTGGCATTGGTGTATTCGACATAACGGTGTTCGGTGAAGAGCCACGTCCTGCTTATGACCGCGTACATCTGTCGGCTTATTTTGATGGCAAAACTGTTGAGGATTTGACGCTTGCACCCGTCGAATGGTATTCAAACAATCAAATTAAACTCATTTTGAGTGACCCCGTTGTTGACATTGATTTGGAAGCCAAAACCATTACTTCACATCACCATATTACTGAGGGGTATGATTATCTCATTTTAGCAACGGGTTCAGCAGCCTTTGTGCCGCAGATTGAAGGCGTTGAAAAAAGAGGTGTTTTCGTGTATCGTACCATCGAAGACCTTGATTTAATGCAAGGTTATGCCAAAAAAGCAAGGAAAGGAGCGGTCATCGGTGGCGGTTTGTTGGGTTTGGAAGCAGCAAAAGCATTGATGGATTTGGGGGTTGACGAAACGCATGTCATTGAATTTGCACCGCGCCTCATGCCACGGCAAGTGGATATGGGCGGTTCGCAAGTCCTACAAGCCAAATTGGAAGATTTAGGTTTGAAAATTCATTTGCAAAAAAATACAGAAAAGATACTCGGCAATGGCAAAATTACTGGTTTGCGCTTTGCGGACGAGACGAAACTCGACGTAGATATGCTCGTTATTTCAGCAGGTATCAAACCGCGTGATGAATTAGCACGTGTGGCGGGATTGACGGTAGGTGTGCGGGGCGGTATCGTCGTTGATGAAAAATTGGCCACATCTGACCCCTCAGTATTTGCGATTGGCGAATGTGCTTTGGCGCATGGCATGATTTACGGTTTGGTTGCGCCCGGCTATGAAATGGCAGATGTGGTTGCTACCAATATTTTAGGTGGTGACAAGGCTTTCAAGCCTTATGATATGTCCACAAAACTTAAATTGATTGGCGTGGACGTAGCGAGTTTCGGCGACCCTTTTGCGGGTAATCCTTATGTGGCGGGTACTGATCAAAATGGCGTCAGAAGTATTGTTTTTAGAGATCAATCCAAGGGTATATATAAACGTGTTAATATTTCGCCTGATGGCAAACATTTGCTTGGCGGTGTTTTGGTCGGCGATGCGTCGCAATTTGGTATGTTGCAACAGACAGTTAATAACAAAATTGTGTTGCCTGCCAATCCTGAAGACTTGATTTTAGGTTCAAGAGGCGGCAATACTGAGGGGGGTTCGGGTGTCATGGATTTGCCCGATGAAGCGTTGATTTGCTCATGTGAATCGGTTTCAAAAGGTGATATTTGTTTGCAAGTTATTGACAATGAATGCTTTACAGTTGATGCTATGAAAAAATGTACCAAAGCTGGAACGGGTTGCGGTGGCTGTATTCCGATGGTCAAAGACTTGATTTCAGGCTCAATGAAAAAGATGGGTCGGGTTGTCAAAAACAATCTGTGTGAGCATTTTGACTACTCTCGTCAAGAGGTTTTCAATTTGATAAAAATTAAAAATATCAAAACCTATAACGCTGCCTTGAAAGAATTAGGCAAAGGCGGCGGTTGCGAGGTCTGTAAACCTGCGCTTGCTTCTATTCTCGCCAGCCTTTGGAATGAACCGATTCAGAAACAAGCGACCATTCAGGATTCGAATGACCGTTTTTTAGCGAATATTCAAAAAGGCGGGACTTATTCTATCGTACCACGTATTCCAGGCGGTGAAATTACGCCTAAAAAACTCATCGTTTTGGGTCAAGTGGCTCAAAAATATGGTCTTTATACTAAAATTACAGGCGGTCAACGGATAGATTTGTTCGGTGCTCACGTCGGAGATTTGCCGATTATTTGGGAGGAATTGATTGCTGCAGGTTTTGAATCAGGTCATGCTTATGGTAAATCATTGCGGACGGTAAAAAGTTGTGTCGGTACAACGTGGTGCCGTTTTGGTTTGCAAGATGCCGTTAGTTTTGCCATTGAAGTTGAAAATCGGTATAAAGGTTTGCGTTCACCACATAAATTGAAATCGGCTGTTTCGGGCTGTATTCGCGAATGTGCGGAAGCCAATTCTAAGGATTTTGGCATCATTGCCACTGAAAAAGGCTGGAATTTGTTTGTTTGTGGCAATGGTGGTTCAAAACCAGAACATGCTAAACTATTGGCGCAAGACTTGGATAGCGCAACGCTTATCAAGTACGTTGACCGCTTTTTGATGTTTTATATTAAAACGGCAGAGCCATTGACGCGGACGTCAGTTTGGTTATCCAAAATGGAAGGCGGCATTGATTACTTACGTGAAGTCGTCGTGCATGACTCGTTGGGCATGGCGTCTGAATGGGAAGCGGAAATGGACAGCATCGTCGGCACGTATCATTGTGAGTGGAAACATGCCATCGAAACGCCTGAAATTCGCAAACGATTTACGCATTTTGTCAATTCAGACGAAAAGGACCCCTCAGTAAAATTTGAAGAATTGCGCGAACAGAAACGTGCTGCCGAGTGGATATAACTTTTTTTGACCACTGATTGGGCAGATGTCACTGATTTTACACTGATTTTTTGTCATCCCGAAGGAAACTAAAAATTAGCGTAAATCAGTCAAGCCAGTGGTCTCTTCAATCCAATTAATTCATTAAAAATCAAACAGTTAGATATGTCAGTAGCAACAGCAATTCAAACACAATGGCAAGCTGTATGTCGCGTTGAAGACGTGCCAGAAGACGGTGGAGCTTGTGTTTTATTTAAAGGACAACAAATAGCTATTTTCAATTTTCTGACGCTGGGCAAGTGGTATGCGACAGATAACCAATGTCCGCATCGGCAACAAATGGCGATATCACGCGGTATGATTGGTACTGCTGGTGATATTCCAAAAGTTGCTTGTCCCTTCCATAAAAAGACTTTTTCGTTAGAAACGGGTGAATGTCTGAACGATGATGCGTGTAGTCATTTAAATGTATTTGACATCAAAGTTGAAGATGGGACGGTCTATTTATCTAATGAAGCAGTCTAAGAATAGATATTATAATTCAAAAATTAAAAGCCCTTGTAAATCATTGATTTACAAGGGCTTAGTATTAAAAAGTGGTCTCGACGGGGATCGAACCCATATCTAAAGTTTAGGAAACTTCTATTCTATCCATTGAACTACGAGACCATAAAAAGTGCCGCAAAATTACATGAACCAAGTAAAGAATGATAGTTTTTTTAAATTTTTTGCAAAAATTATCATTTTGCCTTGTTTTCTAAATACAAAAAAGGCATTTTTTTATCAATAAACTTAATTCTATCTTGGCTTCCTCGCTCATAACCCAGAAACGAGCCGATGATAATATCTGTATCCCCATCTTTGTCGAGGTCGCCAATGTCCAAAGTCAACCATTTGCCTTCAATCGCTTCTTTGAAAGAATAAGGTTGGAAAATCATTGCTTCGATTTGTTCCAAATAAACAACGCTCGATGCAGGTTTGTCAATTTTGTCTGGAAAAAACGAACAAGCCACAATATCCATATCGCCGTCTAAATCAAAATCGGCTGCCGCTGCTTGAAAAGCACCATACATAGGATAGAAAAAGGTTTCTGAAAACTGATTTTTGCCGTCGTTCAGATACAAACGTACGCCATGATAGGGTTTCAGAATATTAGAAAAATCGGCATTGTCTCCATTTGTATAAAGCACATCCATCGCCCCATCCTTATTAAAATCCACTAATTGCATGTCGCAAGAGCCATAAACGGGCGGGAAACGCAAAACCACAGATTCTTCAAATTTATCATTTCCTTTATTGTAATAAATACTGATATGCTCATCGCCTTGTGCCATCAAAACCATTAAATCCTTCTTACCATCTTTGTCAAAATCGTAAGGAATGACTTTTGATGCGCCAGGTTTTTCACTCAAAACGTGTTCGTGCCAACGATTGCCAGGGCGGTCAAACCATGATAATTTACCTGTTTGATAACCAAATTGACAGATCACGACTTCATTTTTGCCATCATTATTTAAGTCCACTTCTTCAAATTGTACAGGTCTTTTCAGACCAACTATTTGTTCTTGAACATTTTTAGCCTTTGGGTTTTGCTTGTAAATTGGTTGAAAAACACCTTTTTGTTCTTCTGTTGGGCGCATTTCACCCATGGTGATGACATCAAAAATGTCGTCTGTTTTTTTGAAAATACTGACGGGTGCAGATGCAATTTGAAATGAATCAGTGACTTGCAATTGTTTATTTAAAACAAGTAAATTGCCTTGCATCGTTCCAATATACAATTCAGAAGCCGTTTCATTGATTTGACAAAGGGTCGTTAATGGAAATGACGTAGAGGTATTAGGTTTTCTAATTTGAAAATGTGGCAAACCCATTTTGATAGGCAATTGCTTAGGCGGCGAAGGCAATTGATTTGGCGCATTGTCTTTATAAAAATCAATAATTTTTAACCAATCTTCTTGCGTTAAAACAGGGTTTTCAGGAAATATTTTGGCTTCAATGAAAAAAAATTCATCTATTGCGCTCAAACCGAGCAGCGGATTATACCCCTCAGTATGAATGCCCAGACGACTACCCATATTGGGCAAACACTCTTTAAGCCACGTCTTTTTGTCTAATAAATCAGGTGAAGTGTAGGCATGGCAACTGCCACAATAAATGGTTGATAACTCTTGCCCTGTTTTACCTGATGGTTGAGGTGGGGTATAAGCTTCACTCGTTTGCTTTTGTTCAGATGGGGCATTCTTGCATGCAACCCATTGACATGCAATGATGTATAAAATTAAAATTCGTTTCATAAATTTTCTTATTATTTCAAAATTCTCAATTATCTGCTTCTCCTTCATCGAAATAAAAACCTTTAAAATCATCAATTTCTCGACGGTCTTTTTTTGTTGGGCGACCAGTACCACGTTCACGCATTTCAGCGCCATGTTTTCCTGTAAACCAATCCTCGTATTTTTTCAGTTCTTCTTCGGGCGTCATGTCCTTATAACAAGTCACGGCAATCGGCGAACCGACCCGTTTTTCAATGAGTTGCAACACTTTGAAAGTGAAATTGAAACCACCTTTTTTGACGATGATTTCATCGCCTCTTTGTATTTGATAGCTCGACTTGACTTGCGTGCCGTTCACTTTTACTTTGCCAGATTTAACTATATCAGACGCCAATGTCCTTGATTTGAAGATGCGGACACTCCACAACCACTTATCTATTCTTACTTTTTCAGCCATTATTTTAATGGAAAATGGATAGTTGAAAATGGAAAATGGATAGTTGATAATGGATAGTGGATAATGACGAAAATTATCCACTATCCATTATCCACTATCCGTTATCCATTAAAATTTATTTTTTAAACAATTCAGTTACCAATGGCGGTAATGTCATTTTCATATTTTCTAATGCGTCGCAAACTGTTTGGGCGGCAACATAATCCCTGTACCAATCTTGATCGCAAGGCAAAACGGTCCATGGAATGGATGATTTATTGAGCGCATATTCATATGCTTCACGGTATTTATCCCACAATTTGCGTTCTTCCCAGTCCCCATCGCTGTGTTTCCAATACTTTTTAGGGTCTTCGACACGCTCTGTCAACTGTTTAAGTTGTTCGTCAGACGAAATGTGCATATAGAATTTGATGATGGTTGTATTGGCATCTTCTTGCAAAAGTTCCTCAAAAGCATTGATGCTCGCCATGCGGCGGTCACGTTTGGCATCATCAATCCATTCGTGCACCCATTGAATCAAAATATCTTCATAATGTGACCGATTGAAGACTTTGACCATGCCTTTTTCAGGGGCAACTTTATGAATACGCCACAAGAAATCGTGCCCAAACTCTTCTTCAGAAGGCTTTTTGAAAGCGGACACTTGAACACCAGCAGGGCTACATTTTTTAAACAATGTTCTTGTTGTACTGTCTTTGCCCGAACTATCCATGCCTTGCAAAACGACTAGTAAGCTGTGTTTTCGTTCAGCATAAAGCGTATTTTGTAAGTCACCAATGCGATCTATGAGTTCTTTTGTTTCCTCTTTAATCTTGTCTTTGTCCTTCGATTTTGGTGCATGTGTGCTGATGTCTGCGAGTTTTATCATATTTTTATATAATTTTAAACTTTCGGATATTCAATCCGAACATGATGAATACTTTTTAATGTGGCTTTAAAACTTTTTTTACACGTCTCTAATTCCCCAAAAGTCATATCTGAATCCTGTAACTGACCATGCGTGACTTTATCTGCAACTACGCGCTCCACCAATTCATCTAAACTTTCGCTGGTTGGATTTTTTACGGATTTTGACGTCGCTTCCAAACTATCTGCCAGCATCAAAATGACCTCTTCGCGTGTTTTTGGACGTGGACCTTGATATTGGAATTGCGAACGGTCATTTGCCCCCCCCTCAGTATTTTGGGCATGTAAGCGGTAAAAATACTCAACCGTTGTCGTACCATGATGCGTTTTGATAAAATCAATGATGACTTGTGGTAAATTTTTTTGCTGTGCCATTTTGACCCCCTCAGTAACATGCTCAATAATAATACGAGCAGATTCAAGATAAGATAATTGATCATGTGGATTTGTACCCGATTGATTTTCAATGAAATACTGCGGTTTTAGAGTTTTGCCAACATCATGATACAGCGCGCCAACCTTAACCAATAGGTCTTGTGCGCCAATCTCTTTTGCTGCCGCTTCTGCCAGATTTGCCACTTGAAGCGAATGTTGCAAAGTACCAGGTGCTTTCAACGACAATTCTTTCAACAAAGGATGTCCTAAATCGGATAATTCTGCAAGTGTAATATTGGAAGTAAAACCAAACAAATTGCCCAATAAAGGAATCAATGGATAAGCCAAAAGGGTCAAAAATCCATTGAGCATCAGCCATATAAATACCGACCAATTCATATTTTGTAAATCACTCTCTTCAATAAAAGAAAACCCCAAAAAACCCAAAACATAAACAGAAACGATGTAAAAAATAGATTGAAAAAAATTAGTCCAATAACGCGTATCAAATCGCGAAAATGTAACAACCAAACCTGTCAGTAATTGCAAAAATATAAATTCATAACCCGGTGCCGTTATCAAACCAGCCGTCAAAACAATGACAACATGGCTAATAAATGCCAGCTCGCGGCGATAGAAATTCTTTATGACAATAGGGGCAATACAAAATGGCACCATATAAGGATGCAAAACATTGCTTGATTTGATGGCATACATTAAGTAAACATATAACGCAATCCAACCCATAAGGAAGATTATCCATCTAAGTTTATTGAAGACAACCGTGGCATGGTATCGCAAATAAAACAAAAAAAGTGTTAAAATAAGTGCATTTAACAAAGTATATCCAATGAAAATCAAGTAAAATTTACGGCTTGATAAATAATCGGATTCATATTGAGAGCGGTAAGATATCAGTTTTTGGTGTACACTGGGCGTGATGATACCACCTTTTGGTACAATTAATTCACCGCTTTTTACCATACCTCGAGCAGACATTATTTTGTCAAGTTCTTGTTGTTTGAACGCTTGAGTTTTTGCTTCATTGAACGTTAAATTTGGTATCAACAAAGATTCAATTAGAGGCAAAAGAAATTCAGGTTCACGTAGGTGGCTAAAAGGGAGCGAATCACTCAACCATTTTCGAGCTTGATCAAGTGTTAACAGAGATTGAACGGTTTGTTTTTCTGTTGTATTCCCCCTCAGTATATTGACAATAAAGTCTTTATCATGGCTTTGTAAAAGGGTATCTTGTTTCAAAATACCCTTATTGAGCAATTTTTCTAACACGCGGTTTCCATAAGAAATATACCCCTCAGTGTTGCGGACAACATCTGGGAATTGGTTACCACTACGGCTCAGTTGGCTGTTAAAATTTTCTTCAAATTGTTTTTTTTGTTGCTTTATGACATCTAAGTCAATTTCATAATAGGGTGAAAACTCGCGTTCCATATCCGTTCGTTCCTTTGCCAATTCGTCTGATGTTTTCAAAATAGCAAAATCAAAATTGGCAACCAAATCGTCATAAAGCCATGTTTGCCCCATGCCAAAACGATATTTGAAAGTCGCATTGGTCGGAAACAAAGGTGTTAAAGCCAATAATGTCGCCGCCGCAACGATGTAACGGGCGTAATGAGGAATGCTTTGAGCTATTTTAGAAAAAAGTTTTTTCATACGTAGGCATGATTTTGAGCAAAGATAAGTTTGTCGTGTCGTTTTTACATCGTTTTTCCAATTTTCCCAATAAGGTGAACGATAGGTTTGATTGTCAATGCCTTTTCAGATACCCCCTCAGTATTTTATCCCTAAAGATTATGGCATAAAAATAAATCAATAGATTTAACATTGAAGTTTTATACGTGTACTATGAGGTATTGATAGCTTAAAACACATGCATGAAGAAGAATTTTTTAAGCAAAATCCATAAAAATCCTTAATTTTGTTAATTGGTGAGCGCACCAAGATAGGGCATAGATTTACGAGTTACTCATAGAGCACAAGTGTAAATGTCGCAATTGATTTTGTTTAAAGGATACGATGAAGTGAGAGAATAATAACTTAGAAAATTAACTTGACTTTGTTAAATTAGGAATAAAACGAATATTTCTAATTCATGATGAATTTATTTTATATTTAGATTGAGTTGCTTTAGCCCTTTTAAAT
>JAYTUQ010000092.1:0-32702 GCA_043744455.1 Saprospiraceae bacterium
TTTAGAATTGGGCAATCGTCAAGGATTACGCAACCCCTCAGTATTCAAACCGCTTTGGGTAGTTGACTTCCCACTTTTGGAATGGGACGAGGACACGCAACGTTTCTATGCGATGCACCATCCTTTCACGTCGCCAAAACGCGAGCAAATTCCTTCCATGCTCAATGGCGACCACGAAACGATGAAAAACTTGCGCGCTGATGCGTATGACTTGGTTTTGAATGGTGTTGAAATCGGTGGCGGTTCGATACGGATATATGACCGAGATTTGCAATCTAAAAATTTCAAACTTTTGGGCATGACAGAAGAAGAAGCGGAATCTAAGTTTGGTTTTTTGCTCGGTGCATTTGAGTTTGGTGCGCCGCCACACGGGGGTATCGCCTTTGGTTTCGACCGTTTGTGCGCCGTGATGTCGGGCAGTAACTCCATTCGCGACTTTATCGCTTTCCCTAAAAACAATCAAGGACGTGATATTATGATTGATGCACCTTCGTTTATTGAAGATACACAGTTGGCAGAGTTGAGCATTGACGTTGTGGGCGAAAAAGTGTAGTATTTTACAGAAATAATATAAAAGCAGTTATCGAACAAGGTGTTTTGATAACTGCTTTTTTTATTTTATAGACCACAGATTGGGCTGATACGACAGATTTTCTCTGATTTTTTTCTTTTAAGCAACAAAAATCAGAGAAAATCTGTCGTATCAGCCCAATCTGTGGTCTATAAATCCTACTTTGGCAACAAAAGCCTTATTTTTTCCAAAAACCAATCATGGTCAGCAACCGCAGGGGTTTCAATAATTTTTTCGTAAAAAGTCTTAATTTTAGCTTTTTCGTGTTTCGTCAAATTGAGTAAGGCTATGACGAAATTGATAAAATTATTGTTTGGATCAAAAGTGGTTGCAGGAAAATTATCTTCTTTTTTCTTTTTGGTGCGTGTAAAAAGATAATTTTTAAAGGCTTCGTTACGGGCGTTACACAATTCATATTCTTTTAATTCAAAAAAAATTCTAATCTCTAAACGTCTCTTAGTTAAGTCATAATAATTGTCTTTAAATTTATAATCGTTTGAAATCAAATCAAAAGCCGTTTTAAACGCACCAATCGCAAAATGGTAACACGCATAATTGAGGCTAAAAACCTGTTCTGCATCATCGGCACTAATGATGCGCTGCCGATGCGTTTCTAAGACATTTTTTATCCAATCGTAATTTTTAACTTTAATGGCAACAGCCGTCAAATTGAGCAAAGTACTGGGTTTCAAACCCGATTGATAATACAAATAACCCGCCTCTAAGTGTTGTTCTAAAAGTTTTGCCAATGTAAAAATATATTCTTTATGACCTGCATTGTATAAATCAACACACTTGTTTCGCTCAATAGTTCGGAATGTTTGGCATTGTGTTAAGGTGAAAAAGGCTTCATTTCTATTCAAAATCTCTTGAAAAACACTAAAAACATCTTCATCCAATAAGAGTTTAATGGCTTGTCCATATGTCTCAATAATGGGCATTTTTTCCCAATTCCGTTTTTTTATGATGTGCTCAAGGTCATGGAGTATGTCTAAATGAATTTGAATGTCAAAGCCCATTTTTCTTTTTTGAGCTATCATCGAAGTGGTATGCGTGAGCCGTGCGACAACATAAAACAGGTCTAAACTGTCCAATGCAGGGCGCAAATTGAGATCACCTTTTTGGATATTATACAATGATTGGTGTTCATAATCAGCGACTTCGATATGAAAGGCTTTTAAATATGCGTCTTGGTCTTTATAAATTTCGTCGTTGCCATCTGTTTTCAATTTGTCAACCGTTCTTTCAAAACGGTTATTGAGTTGGCGATTTGAGTAAAATTTTAGCAATGGATATTGTCTCGCAAAAGCATCGTCGCCCCCCGAAAGCCCCCCCTCAGTATAAAAGCGATATGCGATGAGTTTTTCAATTTCTTTGAGCAAAGCAGACATCGTTTTTTCCAACCGCCCTTTGACAAAATTTTTTTGAGGAAAAACCATTTTATAGACCACATTCGGGTCAAGTTTTATATCATTAAAGTTTGTTCTGAGCGTTTTCAGGACTTGCCAAAGCTTTTTTATGTCGTCTGCTGCGACATCATATGAAGATTTTTGGAGCGAAAAATCTAAGAAAGCGGCAATATCCTGCGATTCCTCTGCCGTCAAACTGTTAAGTATTTCTAAAAGTTTACTATCTTTCATTTTTCTTTCCGCTCAATGAAGCACGTGATTTGTTTTCTAATTAATTTCATAAACCAATGATTATTAATATTTTATGAAATAAAAAGTTAACAAATAGACTTCTAAGAAGTCTTTATGTTGGAAAATTAAATAAATTTTCTAATTTTTTATGTTTAAATATTACCTCATATTTACACTATCAAAACAGCAAATAAACTTTACATTTTCATTTCATCAATAATCATTATAAATCTATAAAAAAAGTCAGCAATGAAAAACAGTCAATATTTTACATTAAGCATTATGCTCTTGTTAAATATGAGCATTCAAAAACTCATCGCTCAACCACAATTTATTATTGAAGACAAAGTGGTATTTGTGACGAGCGGCATTATTGAAGACACGATTGTGTTCGCAAACAAAGCCAATCAAGCGCAACCCGTTATCCAAAACAACAAAGTTGCATATTCAAAATCCACGCAAAGTGGCAAGAGCAGCGGCATTATTGAAGATACGATAGTGTTTGCGAATGCGTCAGCTAAAAGTAGTGGTTCACCAATGCTCAAACTCGATTCGATACATAAAAAGTTGACAGCGCTGAAAAAAGGTAGTTATGAAAAAACAAATATGTTTAATTGGTATAATCCACATCCCACAATATCCAATCAAATTGAGGGGTATAATATTGTCATTCTTGTGCCCAATTCAAACAAAATATTAGCCGAATTTCGGTTTGCAAGGCAGAAAACGAATGTGTGGGTGGATGAAAAATTTAAAAATTCGGCGAATCCTGCGGATATAAAAACGGTGATTTATAGTGAGCAAAACCGAAAAGCTACGGTAGAAACCTTTGGCGGCTATAAATTCACGGTATCAATCGGTGCAAAATCAGGCAATATTGTCATTGGTAACCCCAAAGTGCTGTCAAATGACATACGTATGTTACCAAATTATGAGATTAGGATTTATAAAACAGCTAAACTTTTTTAGAAAACGCTTCCATTGTTTTGTGCTACTGAACGCAGTAAAAACAGCTGTATTTGCGACAAATATAAATGCTTTTACTACGTTCAGTAGCACAAAAATTATTTGTTCTCCTTGTTTATATCTCGCACAAACGTAAAGCCGCTTTTTCCAACATATTTTCAGTTTTAGCAAAACACAAACGGATGATTTTCGCATCGGCATACCCCCCCTCAGTATAAAAGACCGACACAGGTATCGCAGCGACACCAATCTCTGTTGTGAGCCACTGACAAAATTCAATGTCCGTTTTGTCACTAATTTGTGAATAGTCAAACAATTGAAAATAAGTGCCTTCACAAGCCAATGGCATTAAACGTGAGGTTGCCATTTTCTCGAGAAAAAAATCGCGTTTGGCTTGGTAAAAATCTGATAAATAGAGGTAGTTGTCTTCTTCTTCCATAAAATCTGCCAGGGCATACTGTATCGGCGTAATGACCGAAAAGACATTGAATTGATGTACTTTTCGAAACTCACGCATCAAGGCTTCGGGTGCTACAGCATAACCGACTTTCCAACCAGTGGCATTGAAGGTTTTACCAAATGAAAAACAAGCAATGCTGCGTTTCGACAACTCAGGATGTCTTAGAACGCTGGCGTGGAGACGTTGGTCATAAATTAAATGCTCATAGACTTCATCACTCAAAACGATGATATCTGTCCCAAGCGTGAGTTTATTTAAGATATCTAAATCATTGATCGTTAAAGTTTTACCTGTCGGATTGTGCGGCGTATTGATGATAATCATTTTAGTTTTGGGTGTAATCAATTGTGCAAATGCTTCCCAATCGATTTTATACTGAGGGGGTGATAAGCGATACGCCACGACTTTTCCACCCATAGTTTCGACACTTGGCGCATAAGAATCGTAGGAAGGTTCAATCAAAATGACTTCATCATTGGGTCGAATAAAAGCAGCTATAGCGGTAAAAAGGGCTTGCGAACCACCTACTGTTATGGTTATTTCTGTTTGTGGATCAACAGTTTGGCTATAAAATGTGTGTATTTTTTCAGCCAAAATTTCTCTTAATTTCAGTACGCCAGGCATAGGCGCGTATTGATTCATGCCGCGTTGAATATATGAACTAATCAAATTTTTCAATTCGTCAGGTGGGTCGAAATTTGGAAAACCTTGCGACAAATTAATGGCATGATGTTGCTCCGCAAGGGCTGACATTGTGGTGAATATGGTCGTACCGACATTGGGTAGTTTGGATTGAATTATCATTTATTTGCGCATTTTATCGTTAACGAAAAAGGCAATTTCATACCCCTTAGTATAAAATTGCCTCATGTTGTTTATTTGTCGTTCACCAGTCCAAAAGTTTTTAACTTTTAGGAAAGTTGAAACATATTGTAAAAATCAACCGCCATTCAAACTCATCCGAATTTTTTTCTCTAAATCTGAAACGGTATCTTTGAAAATAACATCTGTATCCATCAAATCCTGCACGGCACGGCATGAGTGGATGACCGTTGAGTGGTCACGTCCCCCAAATTGGTCACCGATGGCTTTGAGCGATGAGTTTGTCATATTTTTTGCCAAATACATCGAGAGTTGACGTGCGATGACAATTTGACGTTTGCGCGTTTCGGCGGCTAATTTGTCAATCGGTAGATTGAAATGATCGGCAACCATCTGCTTAATAAAGTCAACTGTGATTTCCTTATTGATATGCTGAACAAAATTTTTGATGACCTCTTTTGCCAGTTCGATGTCAATATTTCGTTGATTGAGCATAGACTGTGCGATGAGTGAAATAAGCACCCCTTCTAACTCTCGTATGTTGTTTTTTACATTATAACAAATAAATTCAGTCACATTTGAAGGCAAATCGACGCCTTCCATGCTCATTTTTGCTTCAAAAATGGCAATGCGTGTTTCTAAATCAGGTGTATGCAAGTCGGCACTCAAGCCCCATTTGAAGCGGCTGATAAGGCGTTCTTCCATGCCATCGAGGTCTTTGGGTGCTTTGTCACTTGTAAAAACCAATTGCTTACCTGTTTGATGCAATTGATTAAAAATATGGAAAAAGATTTCCTGTGTTTTATTTTTACCTGACAAAAACTGAATATCATCAACGATTAGGACATCAATCATTTGATAAAAATTGACCAAATCACCCACCGCATTATTTTTTATGGATTGAATAACTTGATTGCCAAATTTTTCACATGAGACGTAAAGGACGTTTTTACCATCTTCTCTCCGAACGATTTCGTTACCTATCGCTTGCGCCAAGTGCGTTTTACCCAAACCCACACCGCCAAATATGAACAATGGATTAAAAGCGGTACCGCCTGGTTTTTTGGCGACTGCCAATCCTGCGGAACGCGATAAACGGTTGCAATCGCCTTCAATAAAGTTATCGAAACCGTAATTTTGATTCAATTGTGGGTCAACCTTAATGCGTCGAATACCTGGAATAACAAATGGATTTTTGATATTGTCGGCATTTAGACTTTCGGGTGTCATGGATTGGGCATCGTTGGCTTCTTTTCTAGCCACTGTCGTCGTTGCAGGAGAGGTGGTCGCAACTTGGTTTTGTTGCTGCGCACCGTTCATAATTTGATATTCGAGGCGCCCTTTTTCTCCCAGTTCTTGACGTATGGTTGTTTTAAGTAGAGCGACGTAATGCTCTTCTAACCATTCGTAGAAGAATTTATTAGGCACTTGTATTGTCAATGACATGCCTTCGAGCCTGACCGGCTTAATCGGGTCGAACCATGTTTTGAAGCTTTGGGCATTAACATTTCTCCGTATTGTACGGAGACAACTATCCCACACTGTTGTACAGTCCTTATTCATATTACAGCAAACATTAGGGGGCTTCTCAGCCTTTGTTCTTTAATTTTTTTTTAATTACTGATGTGTGTGTAAGCCGAGCGTAGTAAATTTCTCAAAGTATTATATTCAAGACTCGCTTAACATATTCCCATGTGGGTGTGAGAATCGGATATCGTTGTTCATTGTTGTGTTTCATATTGTGGGCTACAAAGGTGCGTGATTTTAGCGAGACAAAAAAGGGTTTTAGCAAAGTTTTTTTGAAAATATTTTTCCCACTCAAGCTATCAATTATCTGTTTAAATAGTCTAAAACTACCACCAAATAAAGGATTTGATTGGTTTTCAATGCTTTATCATCTTATTTTTTTGAAAAATTATCTTTTTAAGGTGCAGTGTTTTTTTTATTTAAATAACAAATTTTTTAAATATTTTTTTTAACAGAAAATTAAAAAAAACATTTGATAAATTGCTTTTTCAACAGGGTTTAGTGCTTCTATATATTATGCTTTTATTAAATTTTATTTTTCTTGGAAAGAACTGGATACTAAGGATTTATGATTTGTATATATCTTGTTTTATGGTTATAAAAAAATAGTTTTTATATTGTTATGAGTTGTTTTTTGTTTTCCCTTTTTTTAGGCAAAAAGGGTTATATTATTTTTTTATTCTAAGAAGAAAAAAAACCATATTTGGTAAAAAGGTAACACCTCATCTCTCATTCCCTTATTTCATATAATAGCTGATTTATTTTTTTGCCTCGAACAAAATGCTTTTACATTCGTTTCGTAAAACAATGAATTACCCCTCAGTAATGTGTCAACTTTTGAGTTCTGAGTTCACTTTGAAAATCAATAGGTGTTTAAAAAATTTAGAGCGGTCACTCAAAGCGCAAAACTTGAATAAATACTCAGCATTAACACAGTTTTTGATATCTTTGCGCCGCATTTTGCAAGTAATTGATAATACATAAATGAGTAATCAGAAAAATATTCGCAACTTTTGTGTGATTGCACATATTGACCACGGAAAAAGTACCCTTTCCGACCGCCTTTTGGAATTTACCAAAACCATTTCAGAGCGTGATATGCAATCTCAAGCTCTTGACGATATGGATTTGGAACGTGAGCGAGGTATTACCATCAAAAGTCATGCTATTCAAATGTATTATGACCATATTAATGGTGAACGCTACGTATTTAATATGATAGACACACCTGGTCATGTGGATTTTAGCTACGAAGTTTCTCGTTCTATTGCGGCTTGTGAAGGCGCGCTTTTGCTGGTAGATGCTACGCAAGGGATTCAAGCCCAAACGATTTCTAATTTATTTTTAGCGCTTGAACATGAACTTGAAATTATTCCAATTCTCAATAAAATAGACATGGAAGCGGCTATGATTGAAGAGGTTTCAGACCAAATCATTGACCTCATTGGGTGTAAAAGAGAGGATATTGTATTAGCAAGTGGCAAAACGGGGATTGGCATTCAAGATATTATGACGGCGGTTGTAGAACGTATTCCTGCCCCATCAGGCAGTCCCGAAGCACCCTTAGAATGTCTCGTTTTTGACTCTGTTTTCAACTCCTTTCGAGGTATTATTGCTTACTATCGCATTATGAACGGCACATTACGCAAAGGAGATAAAGTGCGTTTTATTTACACAGGTAATGATTACAACGCCGATGAAATAGGCATTTTGCAAATGACATTGATGCCAAAACTGGAATTGCAAGCGGGTGATGTTGGCTATATTGTAACGGGGGTTAAGTCCGCCAAAGAAATTAAGGTGGGCGATACCATTACGAAAGCGAATAGACCCTGTTTGGAAGGTGTCAAAGGTTTTGAAGAGGTGAAACCCATGGTTTTTGCAGGGGTTTATCCGATTGATAACGATGATTTTGAAGATTTACGCGACTCTTTGGAGAAACTACAATTGAATGATGCGTCGTTGGTTTTTGAACCTGAATCTTCTGTGGCATTGGGTTTTGGTTTTCGTTGTGGTTTTTTAGGCATGTTGCATCTTGAAATCGTCACAGAACGTTTGCGTCGTGAATTTGATCAAGACATCATCGTGACGATTCCTAACGTGTCGTATTATGCCAAAACAACGAAACGCGATGCTGAGGAGTTTATGGTGCGTCAACCTGCCGAATTACCCGACCCTTCATCGTTGGAATATGCAAAGGAACCTTTTATTAATGCTCAAATCATCACTAAACCTGACTATATCGGCTCTATTATGGGCTTGTGCTTGGATAAACGCGGTTTTTTGATGAAACAAACCTACTTGACACCACAGCGTGTGGAGTTGGTTTTTGAGATGCCTTTGGCGGAAATCGTTTTTGATTTTTATGATAAATTGAAATCCATTTCAAGAGGTTATGCCTCATTTGACTATCATCGTATTGGTTATCGAGAAACGGATTTGGTGAAAATGGATATAAAATTAAATGGTGAAAATGTGGATGCATTTTCGGCATTGGTTCATCGGTCAAAAGCAGAATATGTCGGACGGCGTATGTGTGAAAAACTAAAAGAATTGATTCCCAAACACCAGTTTGTGATTCCTATTCAAGCCGCCATCGGTGCTAAAATCATTGCACGCGAAACGATTTCGGCTATGCGTAAAGATGTTACAGCTAAATGCTATGGTGGTGACATTTCGCGTAAACGGAAACTTTTGGAAAAACAAAAAGAAGGTAAAAAGAAAATGCGTCAGTTCGGAAAGGTTGAAGTGCCACAAACGGCGTTTATTAAGGTTTTAAAATTAAGTGACTAATTTTATTAAGTACGCTGATTTTATTATATTCGTCAACTTTAAAAACGACTATGACAAACAAAGTTAAAATCTTCAACGACCCCGTTTATGGGTTTATCAGCGTGCCAAATCCAAGTATCCTCTTGGATTTGATTGATCATCGGTATTTTCAACGTTTACGACGCATCTCTCAAACGGCTTTGAGCTATTATGTATATCCAGGGGCACATCACACACGTTTTCATCATGCCCTCGGTGCCTATCATTTGATGACGCAAGCCGTACATGTATTAAAACAAAAAGGCATAGACATTACAGAAGCAGAATGTGAAGGCGTTTGCATCGCTGTGTTACTACATGACATAGGGCATGGTCCATTCTCGCATACTTTGGAGCATACACTCATTGACATACATCATGAGGACTTGTCATTGGCATTTATGGAAAAACTGAATGAAGAGTTTGATTTTAAACTGCAAGTCGCGCTTGATATTTTTCAAGACAAATATTCCAAACGTTTCCTTCACCAATTAGTCAGTGGTCAATTGGATATGGATAGAATGGATTATCTGAATAGAGATTCATTTTACACAGGTGTTTCGGAAGGCGTAATCGGTTCTGATAGGATAATAAAAATGCTCAATGTGGTGAATGAGGAATTAGTTGTCGAAGAAAAGGGAATTTATTCTATTGAAAAATTCCTCATTGCTCGAAGGTTGATGTATTGGCAGGTTTATTTGCATAAAACGGTACTTTCTGCTGAACAGATGCTGACTAAAACACTGCAACGGGCTAAATATCTGATCAATACTGAGGGGGTGTCTTTAGAAAGTTTTGGACAATTGAATGCGTTTTTAATTCAAAAAAATACCATTGGGCATTCAAACAATATGCAAGATTTAATTGAAAATTTTGCCAAATTAGACGACTTTGATATTATTGCTTCATTAAAATTGTGGGCAAATAACAGTGATTTCATTTTATCCTTTCTCTCAAAAAGCATTTTAGACAGAAAACTGTTTAAATTGGAATTGAGAAATACGCCTTTTGAACAAAATATTGTGGCGGGTGTATTGCAACAAATAGCGAAAAAAGTACCAACTGATACTGATTTGAGCTACTTAGTATTTACAGGTGAAGAAAGCATCTTGACTTATGACAATATAAAAGATGAAATTAAAATTCTATTCAAGAATGGCGAAATTAAACCCATCAGTGAGAGTACGGATTATGAATTGAATTCTAAAATTGTAACTAAATATTATCTCGCTTTTCCAAAACATTTATAATTTTTTGCGAAGCAAAAGTTAGTCTGCAATATCAATAAGCTAAAGGTCTGCCTATTGGATTAGTTCAAAAGACGCCAACGGATGCCAAATCTAAACGTTGATTCGGGCACTGGATAATTATAAATTTGATAATAACGACTGCCTGTATATGCGCCTAATAAGTTTTCCATTTTGACAAAAAAGCGGAATGACTGAACTTTGAAAGATAAAAAAGCATCAAGCGAAGGGTGTGGTGCTACTTTCTCTGTTTCTTGGACAAAAAATTGACCCGTCAAAGGCATATAAGCAGGTGCAAACCAAGCTGAGGCATACCTCAAATCCAATCCAATACGCGCCAACATGGCTTTTTTTAATATTTTTCCTTCAACATAAAGGCTGTTTTTGGTATATAAATCGGGTAAACGTATGTACTTTTCAGTAGGACGTTGGAAAGCAATCGTATTATCGAGATGAAAGCTACCTAATTTTATATTTTCTGTCAAAAGAAGTTGCACAATACTGAGGGGGGCACTCGCTTGTTGTGGCAACGTGTTTTTATCAAAATAAATATAGTTATTCAACAGCGCATAAGCAAATGTGCCTTGAAAACCTATTTTTGGTACACTCAAAGTGCCTGAAAGATTGGTTTCCAGAGTCTTTTTAAAGTTATTTTCCCAAACAGGACGTTGTGTGATAACGATGTCATTTTGTATCAATGAGGGCTCATATAGTTGATTGATGGCTTTAACTGTTAAGCTACCAATACTTTTTAGATTAAAATATAATTCACCATTAAGCCGATAATCGCCTACGTTATAGCCTAAAACATTGAAATGCGCATAGGTTTCTACCTTCACATTGTCGTTTGGCGTGAAGTTCCAACGACCTTTCACTATCACATTGTTAAAATTCCGTCCGCCTAACTCTTGATTGACATTATGAAATTGATGGCTGATGCCCACTTCAAACCAATCATTTTGTGTAGAAAGTTTAACTTTTTGAGTCGTATCAACCACGCGAAGCCTTGAAGTGCTGAGGTTGAACACGTTTTCAAGCATCCGTTCTTGAAGGAAAAAACGAACGCCACGGCTATCGTTCAACAAACTGCCATAAAAAACGGAATCAATACTGAGGGGGGCATTATTATCAA
Organism: Saprospiraceae bacterium; assembly: GCA_043744455.1. Taxonomy (GTDB): domain Bacteria; phylum Bacteroidota; class Bacteroidia; order Chitinophagales; family Saprospiraceae; genus JAAFJT01. The sequence continues at coordinate 11,177 of JAYTUQ010000092.1, forward strand.
ATGCATCACTTGACCGATACTTAGCACTGCGAAAAGTAATTTGATGAGAGGCTAAAAAATTGCGTTTCGCACCCGTCGAATCTTTGCGCAGTTTGAGATATTGCAAATAGCTGTATTCATATTTTTCATGCCGTGTCGTAGCATTTTTCAACAAAGGCGTTGGAATAATGGATGTCAATTGACCCGCTTCAGTATGGGTCGTAAAAAACGAATCGCTCTGAATGCCACCTTGGTCTTTTTGATTAATAATATTCGACGTAAATGTGGCATAACCATCATAACGCTCGCGGTGCACCCACAAACCAAATCCAAAGGCAACGGAACGTCCGCGCGGCACATCGTAAGTATAGCCCGAACCACCAATCAGTTTTGAGTCGACCTTGGGTAAAGTAGTCAAATTAGAATTCCACAAACGGTTATAATCTATTGATAAATGAACATCATTCGCAAAATTTCGACTGAATTTTGCACTAAACGAGCCATTCGTTTGGCTGGCAGCAGAGTAAAAAACATCGGTTAAAGTCTTGGTTTGCTGATAGAAACGTATATCCGAATTTTTGATTTCATAAACATCAAACGCATGTAAACCCATATCTAAACCACGCCGCAAAGTGGGCTGATATACTGAGGGGTATGCTGCCGTAGAGGGCATACCCAGATGGAAATAATCGTAAGTACGTCGCCGAATGGGGTCGTATTGATGAAAATAATTATTGAGCAACGAGTCGTTTTCAGGAAAAGTAAGAGCAGGATTGTTTGGAAAAAACGAGACAATATAAGCTGTATCCAACTCTACGGGCGATTGAGTCGAATCAATATCCTCTAATGCTTGAGTTGTATTTGTGGAATTTCTATTTTGCCCATTCTGACCTGGATAATTTTGTGCAAAGTTTTTTGTGGTACAAAAAAAAAGACAACTAAAAGCCAATGCCATCAATTGTAAGTTATTGATTTTCAAAAAAATAGCCCCTCTTAGTATCATGTTGATAGATTTGTTGCTAAGGTTGTTGTGTCGCATTATGTTTAGGAAACTTTAAAAATTTCCTAAACAATACAACACGAACATAACCTTATTCATCATTTAAAGCCCTAAAACGGCAGGATTCATACCCATATTTGAGAAACCACCGTCATGGAAAAGATTTTGCATTGTTACATAACGCGTCAAATCACTGAACATAGCAATGCAGTATTCTGCACATGCTTCAGCAGGTGCATTGCCCAACGGTGCCATTTTATTCGCATAATCAAAAAACTCTTTGAAGCCTTTGACACCTGAACCTGCCGTTGTCATCGTCGGCGATTGTGAAATCGTATTCACGCGCACATGGTTTTTAACGCCAAAATGGTAGCCAAAGCTGCGTCCAATAGACTCCATCATTGCTTTGATGTCTGCCATTTCATTGTAATCTGGAAAAGTCCGTTGTGCTGCCATATAGGTCAAACCGATGATGCTACCCCAGTCAGACATAGCGTCTTGTTTATATAACACTTGCATCATTTTGTGGAACGACAAAGCACTAATGTCAATGCCTTGTTTCGACCATTCATGATTGAGGTCTGTATAATGTTTTCCTTTCCGTACATTGACCGACATACCGATTGAATGTAGGACAAAATCGAGTTTTCCGCCTAAAATCTCTTGACTTTGAGAGAAAAGTTTATTCAAATCGTCCATATTCGTTGCATCACAAGCAATGACTTCGGCATTGAGTTTTTCGCTCAACACTTTGATTTCGCCCATACGCATCGCGACAGGTGCGTTCGTGAGGACAATAGTTGCGCCTTCGGCAACACATTTTTCAGCGACTTTCCAAGCGATTGATTGTTCATTGAGTGCGCCAGAGATAACGCCGCGTTTTCCCGCGAGTAAGTTGTTTGACATATTTTACATTAATTTTGGTTTGTAAATGACGCGCAAATGTAAGATTTATTGATAGGGTGATTTGAAATCACCTATCAATTTTTAGATTATTTTTTTCTCAATTGCCTTAATATTGCCAATTCTTTATACGCCTCTCTAACTTCTTGTGCCGGGCAACCGAAATAGGTTTTGTCGCCCGCTAAGTCTTTTGATACGCCAGATTTCGCTAAAATGACTGCTTTTTTGCCAATTCTAAGGTTTTGAGCGATGCCGACTTGACCATATATAATAACTTCATCTTCCACAACCGTATTGCCACTGATGCCCGTTTGGGCAGCGATAAGGCAGTTTTTGCCAATTTGAGCATCGTGTCCGATGTGCACTTGACAATCAATTTTAGTGCCTTCACCAATAATGGTATCGCTCGAAACGCCTTTATTTATGGTACAACCTGCGCCAATATCCACATTGTCTTCTATGACCACACGACCGCCTGACCGCCATTTTTTATACCCCTTACCGCTTTCATCGGCATCTGCGACAGTCATGTGCTTGAAATAAAAAGCATCGGTGCCGATGAGTGTACCAGCACCTATCATGACGTTTTTTCCAATAACCGTAAAGTCATGAATAACCGCATTGGCTTGTATATAACTGCCAGAACCTATGCGTACATGATTGCCAATAACCACATTAGGTTCAAAAATGACATTGGGATGAATCGCAGCTGAATCCGCCACGTCTATACTGAGGGGGTCAAAAGGACGCTGTTGCCGCACAAGACTGTCATAAGCCTCGAAAGGCTGCGGATGAATGAGGACAACTTTTCCTTCAGGGATATTATCAGGTATTTCGTTCAGTAGGATGAACGTCGCGGCAGAGTTCAGGGCTTTTTTAAAATATTTTTTTACATCTGAAAACGTAATATCTCCTGCTCTGACGTGGTGTATCTCATTGATACCCAAAGCATTGAGTGTATTGTCGCCGATGATTTCTGCTTTCAGTCGGTCCGCAATCTTTTGGATGGAAATGGGTTTGTCGAATTTCATAAAGTGCTGTTATGAGGAGAGAATCGGGGCGAAGTTACGAAAGTAAATAATTTAAAAAGCGTTTTCGGGATTTAAAATACGAAAGCAGTAATAGCGGACTCACGTATTGTAGAACATGAAGAATGTTTGAAAAAATTGAAATAAATTGATAAAAACCACTTATTTTTGTCAAAAAGATAGAAAATATGGCGATATTAACTTTAAAAATAGAAGAAGATGAGCTTTTGATAGCTGCTTATCGCAATGCAAAACCGGCAGTAAAACGGGAAATTAAAAAAGGGCTCATCGCTTTTTTGAAACATACTTTGGTACGTGATAATGCGCGGAGTAAAATGTATGCTATCTTAGATGAGCTGCACGACGAAGCAGAGGCAAATGGCTTAACAGAAGATAAGATAGCCGAATTATTAGCCGATGATTAACCAAACCTAAACAGTGTACAATGCTCTCTAAAATCCTAACGCATCTCCCAAAAAATCATTCGTCTTTCTGAAACAACGGCTTTTAAGTGATATTTACACCCATTCCGATAACTCCAACCAACGCATCTCCTTGATTTCCAATAGATTACCGACTTCTGTGAGTTCATCAGATAATTTTTGAATCTGTGCGGGTGTCATGTTAGCAGCATCGTTGAATTTATGGGTCAATGCCTCTTTCTTTTCTTCTAATTGGGCAATGTCGCGTTCCAAACGTTTGAATTCTTTTTTATCGGCATCGTTTGCTTTCCGATTGTCCTTAGATACTGAGGGGGTGTCTGTTTGCTTAGTTTCGATTGCCAATTGCTTGATTTCTTCGCGGTATTCGGTGTAGTTGCCGTTGTAGTCTTTGATGTGTCCTTCGCCTTCAAATATAAAAAGGTGTTCAACCAATTTATCCATAAAATAACGGTCATGCGTCACGATAACGAGGCAGCCTTTGAATATCGTTTCTAAAAATTCTTCTAACACATTGAGTGTCAATATGTCTAAGTCATTTGTCGGCTCATCGAGGATTAGAAAATTAGGATTTTTCATAATCACCGTAAGCATATACAAACGTCTTTTTTCACCACCCGACAGTTGCGACACATACACTTGTTGTTGCTCACGCGTGAATAAAAAGCGTTCGAGCAAACCAGCCGCTGTTATTTTTTGCCCTTTTTCTAAAGGAATAAATTCTGCAATATCCGTTATAACATCAATCACCCGTTTGTCTTCTGACAACGTAATGCCGTCCTGCGTGTAGTAACCAAAAGCAATCGTTTCGCCAATGACGACTTTGCCGCCATCAGGCATCAATTCACCTGTGATAAGGCGTAAAAGCGTAGATTTTCCTGCACCATTTGGTCCAACGATGCCAACACGTTCACCTCTGCGAAACTTGTAACTGAAATCTTCAATGAGTTTTTTGTTGCCAAAAGACCGTGAAACATTGTGTAATTCGACGATTTTTGAGCCGAGCCACGTCGTTTTTATGTCAATAGACATATCATCTGCCTCGCGTTTGCCACTGATTTTATCTTTTATGTCATAGAAACCATCAATACGGCTTTGGGCTTTTGTGGTGCGGGCTTGTGGCATTCGGCGCATCCATTCGAGTTCGCGTTGATAGAGTTTGCGGTTTTTGTCGAGCGTTGCCGCTTCCACCTCATGCCGCATGGCTTTTTGTTCTAAATATTTGGCATAATTGCCGCGATAGCGGTAAAAATTGCCACCGTCGAGTTCAATAATGAAGTTGGACAGCGCATCGAGGAAATACCTATCATGCGTTACCATAAAAATAGTGAGACTTGGACGTGCTGAAAAGTAGGATTCTAACCATTCAATCATCTCTAAATCCAAGTGATTCGTAGGCTCATCGAGTATCAGAAAATCGGGTTCATCAATGAGTAATTTGGCGAGTGCCAAACGCTTTTTTTGACCGCCAGAAAGCGTACGCACCACTTGATTGAGGAAGGTGTCAATTTTCAATCTGAACAAAACCTCCTTAACTTTTGCTTCGATGTCCCATGCTTGCAGTTCATCAATTTGGGTTAAATACTTCTGAATACTGAGGGGGTCATTATCGGCTACGGCTTTTTCGTAATTCTTAATCGCTTGAATTTGAGCATTTTCTGATTCAAAAACAGCTTCAACCGCCGTCAGATGTTCAGGTACTTGCGGGTCTTGTTCGAGGTAACCGATGCGAATATCGCGGGCGAAAATAATTTTAGCTTGTTCACCTTCCGACCCCTCAGTACCTGCGAGTACGCGGAGCAAAGTCGTCTTGCCCGTCCCATTTTTAGCGACAAGCGCAATGCGGTCTCCTTTGTTGATGATGAGCGATACATTGTCGAAAAGGACTTTGGGTCCGTAACTTTTGGTGACGTTTTCGAGAGTCAGATAATTCATAAACGATACGTGGTTGTGGATGTCAAATTTTTGCGCGGCAAAATTAGTTTAATTAAGCTGAAAACTGATTAAAAATGGCGTAAAGAGGTGGTTTATATTTGAATACGTTGACTTTTCTAAGTTTTTGAAAGTAAGGATGAGGCAAAAACAAAAAGTGCAGACTAAACCCTTGAGTTCAACCTGCACTTTTTATTTTTCATTTTCCACACATCACTCCATTTTAATCGGTTCATATTTTTTGAACAACGACGACCGTGCCGCTTCAACTTTCTGTTGATACTTCACCCAGTCCTTTTCAAAAAACTGATTGACCTTGCCAATGACTTCTTTGGCTTTGATTTTGGCTGCATTGATAGCCGCTTGACCATTGCTTGAAGGCTTACCGGGGCTTGTACTTAAGAGAAAACTGGCTTTTTGAACATCGTCCATCAAAGCACCTAATACGCGAACAATGCCTTTTTGGTCATTAGGTGCCATAAATAATTTTTGAATATTTAAGATGGTGTCTTTCATGGCTTTACCCAATTTTTCAATCTCTTTTTTGGTAGAATCTGGTGCATTCCCCATAGAGCCGTCAACCAAGCCCACCGTTTTATTTGCTTCTTTCAAACGGTTAAAAGCATCTGTTATGCGTTGTGTCATTGTCGACAAATCCTCCCTGACTGCGTCGCGTTCCCGCATGTCTTTCAAGGGAAAATCTACACGGGGGTCTGCTTTGACATTGACAAAAGTTGAGTCTTTTTCACCTTTGAAATTGATAACTACTTTATAACGCCCTGGCAAAACCTGTCCGCCTGTGCTTGGTGCATCTTCATCTGCACTGGTATTATCGGTCCAACTTGGGAAACGACTGCCGTTGCGATTGAGAGGCCAAGAAATACGATTCATGCCCGAATCGAGCGATGAACTGAAAGTACGCATTGTATCCCCCCCCTCAGTAAGAACAGTGATTTTAGCTTTGTCACCACTGCCGCCACCAGTTAAATTGCCGTCGCCACGACCTGCTTGTGGTGCAGGCGCTTCTGTTTTCTCTTCTTTGGGTTTATCAGCAGCGGGTTTATCCTCTTTTTTAGGCTTATGCCAAACGGTGAACATGGCAATAGGCGATTTATTTTGACCTTCAAAAATGGCATCGGCAGAAAAACGCTCACCATCGTAGCTGCGTGAATAAGCCAAATACGCATCAGAAGGCTCAAAAATCCTTAGGTTTTTGTTCAAAACGGCTGCATTTGTCTTAGCAATTTCACGTAAAAAGCGAATATCATCTAAAATCCAAAATGCCCGACCAAATGTAGCTATCACCAAATCGGCTTCACGTGGGTGAATTTTCATATCCATCGTCGGTACTGAGGGGTAGCTGTTTGTCCATTTTGTCCAATTTTTACCGCCATCAATCGTGAAATACAAGCCTTCATCAGTGCCTAAAAACCATAAATTAGTCGCTTCGGTGTCTTGCGTTAAGCACAAAGTATAGGATGACACTTGATTTTCATTGACGATGCGTTCCCAAGTTTTTCCAAAGTCCGTTGTATGGTAAGCGTAAGGTTTGAAGTCGTTTTGACGGTAATTATTGACAATGACAAACGCCTCACCTGCATTTTTTTGAGACACCTCAATTTGGGGTATCCATGCAAATTTTGGACAATTAGGCAAGGCAGATGAAAAGTTTTTCCACGTTTTGCCCCCGTCTTGTGTCAATTGCAAATTGCCATCGTCTGTGCCAATCCAAATCACATTTTTATCGGCAGGGCTTGGGGCTATGGTCAAAATAGTACAATGGTTTTCAGCATTCGTGACGTCGGGCGTCAAGCCGCCTGTGCGTTGCGATGCATTGATTTTAGCCGTGTCATTGGTGGTCAAATCGGGCGACAGAATTGTCCAGTTTTGACCACAATCCGTTGAATAATGCAGGAATTGGGAGCCAAAATAGACACCACAATCATTTTTCGGGTCTTGTGCCATCGCTGCATTCCAGTTGTAGCGCAACTCTACTGAGGGGTCAGGATGTTGCGGTTGGATAAAGTTTTGATAGCCCGTTTTGCGGTCAATATAAGCCACATTACCACCTTGCGACATGGCATAGACATAACGAGAATCGCCTTTTTTAGGCATCACATCGAAACCATCACCGAAGTACAGCTCCTGCCAATCGGCGTTGCGAATGCCCCCTGACCGCCAAACAGATGAAGGACCGACCCACGAGCCATTGTCCTGCAAACCACCATATAAATTGTAAGGCATGTCATTGTCAACATTGACATGATAAAATTGCCCAACAGGAATGTTACCGCCAAATTGCCATGTCGCGCCCATGTCGTGGGTAATATTCAAACCGCCGTCGTTGCCGTCAATCATGTAATTCGGATTTGTCGGATGTATCCACCATGAGTGATGATCTGGGTGAACATGACCGTAATCCAACAATTCTGACCATGTTTTACCACCATCTTCAGAGCGATGTACGCGACTAAAAATATTATAAAGACGGTTTTCATTCAAAGGGTCAACATACATTTCGGCATAATAAAATGGACGGTCGCCATTGGTACCAACTTTGCGCCATTTTGCACCACCGTCGTCAGAGCGATAAATTGCATTTTCTTTGGCTTCAACAAGGGCATACACGACATTGGGTTTTGAACGAGAAATTGCCAAACCGCAACGACCCAATTCGCCTTTCGGCAAACCATCTTTATCGGTCAATTTTGTCCAATTTTCACCACCATCGTAAGTTGTATAAATGCCAGAACCTTTGCCGCCAGAGTTAAAAATCCAAGGTTTGCGTCCATATTCCCACATCGCGACGATGATTTTGTTTGGATTTGAAGGATCTACAACCATATCGGCAACGCCAGTTTGGTCATTGACATACAATACTTTACGCCATGTTTTGCCGCCGTCAGTCGTTTTGAAAACGCCACGTTCCTCGTTAGGTCCAAAAGAAGAACCTTGAACGCCTACAATAACGATATTTGAATTTTGTGGATTGACGACAATGCGGTGAAGGGTGCGTGAGTTGTTTAAACCCATATTTTTCCATGTTTTGCCGCCGTCAATGGTTTTGTAAATACCATTCCCAAAATTTTGTGAATTACGGGGATTGCCCTCGCCTGTACCCACCCAAATTTCGGCAGGATTGGCTTGATTGACAGAAATAGAACCGATACTTTGGTTGGATTCTTTGTCAAAAATGGGTGTCCACGCCACACCGCCCGATGTTGATTTCCATACACCGCCCGAAGCGGCACCCGCATAAATGATGTCATTTTTGATGTCTACATCAATCGCCGTAATACGTCCCGACATAGATGCGGGTCCTATTGAGCGCGGTTTGATATTTTTAAACCCTTCTAAATCAATCTTTTGTGCAAAAATACTGAGGGGGGTCAAGGAGAGACAAAAAGCAAAAAGCGAATAAAAATAAGTCCGTAATTGTTTTTTCATTATTAAAAATTTGATTGGATTGGATGAATAAAATGCGAAGAAACGAAGAAAGTAAGAATAGGGAATTATTAATACTCGTAGAAAAAGTCACAGAGTTGTTGTTTGTCGAAAGAAGCGTTTGTTAAAAAATAATTTTTGTCGCTATTGAAGCAAAAAAAAATGAGTTGCCAAATGGCGACTCATTTTTTTTAAATGTGTTAGAATACAAATATTATATTACAAATTTTCAAGTTCTTTATGTTTTAAGTAGGCATCGACAAGACTTATTGTTGCCCAAATACCAAAAATACCCATACCCATTAAGCCAGATAATTGAATGTCGTCGCTCAACGTACCATTAAATTGTAAGCCAAAAACGAATAAAACTAAGCCTAATACACCTATAGTTATGAAAAAAATGCGGGTAAATTTTTTGCTTTTCATTGATGGAAATAATTTTAAGTAATTTTATAATTTATTGACTAGTAAACCATACGATAAAAACAGCACCTTGGATGCGTATGATTGAAAATATAACGAATCTAGTTTGTATAGATTTCTTTTGACTCCACAAGTAATAAAAAGTTACATAATTACTCAGAGATGCTGCTTGCAGATTTTTCTCAACGCACGTCTTTTTTTGTTAGCAAAAAACAGAGAAAAGTATTTATGCTATTTTTAGAGGAAAGCCTTTAATAGACATAATAGTTTTCAAAAAGTCATATCAAAATGTCTAAATTTGTCTCCCTTTTCTGGATACATTCAAAAATACAATATTTAAAGATTTTTCAACTATCATACCTATGAAAGACATATTAGACTTATTGGGTCGCTTACTTATTTCTGTTATTTTTTACTTTGAGGCTTACGACAAAATATTTTTTATGACCGCAACGCGGAAAACAATGTCAGATTACGGTATTTTTTGGCATCAAGATTTACTGATTTATGGCTCTGGCTTTTGCTTAATTTTGGGCGCAACATTGATTTCATTGGGTTATCGGGCTGGGTTTGGGGCATTACTAATCCTTTTTTATTGGATTCCTTTAACCTTTATTCTTGACAAATTTTGGGAAGTACCGCTTTCTTACCATGAAATTCGTCGCAGTGTTGCCCTTCATTTTATGAAAAATATCGCCATTATGGGTAGTTTATTAATGGTTTATGTGCATGGTAAAACAGGACGATACAGCATCCGACGATTATTTGCAACGACACGCGTTTGATACCAAAAACGCCAATGATAGGACAAATCATTGGCGTTTTTTTTATGACAACACACCAAAAACGAATGGTTTTTCATCTTTAATTTTGAACCATAAAATTCAGATAAAGATGAAAAACCTATTTTTTTTAGCAATTACTTTGTTTATCACAAACGGCTGCATCAATCAACCCAATAATAATGGAGCTGAAAAAAATACTGTTACCGAAACGACAGCGGTTGCCTTAAAAGATACCCCCTCAGTATCGGCAGACCAAAACCGCTTTTTTGACCCACCAAAACAGTCAACTGTAAAGAAAAAAAGTGAAAAAAGACAATGTGCATTGCCTGCACTTATTATAGTTGATTCAACTCCTCCTCAAAATTCAATCGTTGATAAAATACCAACTAAAACCTTTTCCAAAAGTATTTCACCTAAGAAAAGTCAATTTTTTACTTGTAAAACCAACGTTGAAACCGTGTTACAAGGCGCAGAAGGCATAACTTTAACGATTCCACCAGACTGTTTTGAGACCGAAACAGGCGATATACTGAGGGGGGGAGTTCGCATAGAATTGAAAGAATTTTTGAAAACATCGGACATGATTTTAGGCAATTTAGTGACCCAATCTGATGATAAACTTCTTGAAACAGGCGGTATGATTTACTTAAATGCAACAGACAGCGAAGGCAATGCCGTTAAAATGAGCAGTGATAAAAACATTAAAATCACGTTGCCGAAAGCACCAAATGCAGTAGAAAAACAGCTTTTTTATGGCGATAAATTGCCCAACGGTCGCATTAATTGGACATTACCTAAACAGATTGAGTACAATATTAATATGCAGAATTTAACTATTGTTGAGCAAAATCCTGAATACCCTGATGGTCAAGCAGCTCTTTTTAAATTTATCCAAAAACAGATGATTTACCCCAATTTAGCACGTCAAAATAATGTTCAAGGAACGGTTTATATCGGTTTTACGGTTTTAAAAGATGGTAGTCTTGGAAATATTAACCTAATACGTGGCATAGGTTACGGCTGTAATGAAGAGGCAATTCGCATCATTAGAAAAATGCCACGTTGGAAACCGGGTCGCAGTCGTGGGCAATATGCACCTGTCTCTTACACATTGCCCATTCTTTTCAATTTGAAGAACGCTACAAAACAAACGCCTGAAAATGTGCTTTTGGATAGCACTTTTCAAGAACAAGATACGGCTTATGTCAATAAATATGATGACATTCAAGCCGCTAAAATGGCTGTGATGTTTACCCAAAAGCTTGGTTGGATTAATTGCGACCGTTTTCTCAACCTTCAAAACACGCAACGTACAGATTTTGTCGTTTGGCACAACAAGCCCGATGCCGAGATATACCTTGTTTTCAAAAACTATCGTACCATTGTTGGGGCTTGGTCAAGTTCAGAAAAGAAAGTACAATTTACGGGCATTCCAGTGGGTCAACCTGTTTTCATAGTCGCTACATCACCCGAAGGCAATCAATTCAATATTTCAGTGACAGAAACCATAGTTTCAAATGAAAGTGCCACAATTGAACTAAAAACGGTTGAAAAAGAAGCATTTATACATGAATTACATCGTTTAGATATTTTCAATAAATAACAACTTGACAGAATCCGAACTCATAGAACGTTGCCGACAGCAAGACGCTAAAGCCCAACGATTTTTGTACGAACGGTACGCCCCCAAGATGCTCGGTGTGTGTCGGCGCTACATTTCGTCGCGCGAAGATGCGGAAGATGTATTGGTGGAAGCGATGTTCAAGGTGTTCGATAATATTCAAGGATTTCAATCGGCGGGCAGTTTCGAGGGTTGGATTCGACGTATTGTTGTGAATGAAGCTTTGATGTTTTTGAGAAAAAAGCGACTTTTGACGGTGGATACAGATGTTTCGGAATTGAACTCAATAGACCACGCGACCCCCCTCAGTATAGAACATGAATTGGCAGCAAAAGAGATTTTGCAACTGCTTGAACGTTTGCCAACAGGCTATCGGACAGTGTTCAACTTGTTTGTTATTGAAGGATATAAACACATCGAAATTGCTGAAATGCTTAGTATCAGTATCAATACATCAAAATCTCAACTTATTTTAGCAAAAGAAAGAATGCGGAAAGAATTGGAAAAAATTGGTCATTAGTCATTGGTCATTGCTTTAATAATGACTAATGACCGAATGTCTAATGACGCTTAAAAAAAATGGAAGAAAAAGACCTATTTGACTTGTTCAGAGAGGAAAGTGAAAACCTCGAAGAACAGCCCAAAGCGGAGACGTGGCAACGTCTTGAGAAGCGTTTGGTCTCGGCACGCAAACGTCGGCAGCGCGTGCCTGTGCCAACGCATTGGATTGTGGTAGCAGCAACCATACTATTGATAGGGATTGGTGGTGTCGTGAGTTGGGTCGTGGCACGTGAACATGAGGCGATACTGATGGGGCAAAAGCAGTTTGCTGCTTTGCAGTTTTTGCAAGGTAAATGGGTCGCATCCGAAGGGAAAATTGACGATTTAATGGTTTTTGAAGCAAAAGACTCCACAATACTGAGGGGTGTAAAAACATTGAACTTTAAAGGTGATTTGGTGAAAAATGATACGCTTTTTATTCAAAACAAAGGAAAACAAATCATTTTCAGCTATAAAAACCAACGCTATATCTTGAAAGAAACAAAAGGAGAAACATTCTCATTTTTTGCGACTGATGGCTCAAGTGTACGTTTACGAAAAAGTATAGAGGGGCGTTTTACACTGTCATTTGATGAAGGCGTTGTTTTTGTTTATAAAAAAATACTTTAAAATCGACAATTTTATATACTTTTTGTAAGTTTGTATGAAATAAAAAAATAATTCTTCAAACTTTTAACGCACATATCGATATGAAAATACTGAAAAAAGATGACAAAGGCGATGAAGTCATTTTTCTACAACGCTTGCTCAAAAAACTGTATCCCAGCCTTGTAATAGATGGAGAATTTGGCAAAAACACCGATGTTATCGTGAAAAGGTTTCAAAAATCCGAGAAATTATTGGTGGATGGGGTTGTTGGATCAACCACTTTCGATGTGCTCAGTAAAATTGCTATGCCCGAAGTACTGGGCACGGATGTTTATCGCTACGATGCAACAGATAAAGATGCTTTTTGGACGGATATTGTAAACAATTATTGGTTTTGTTTTATTAAAGCCTCGCAAGCCAGTACGCGGAGTGACCCACGTTTTGAGGAACATTTTACGGCGTTTAAAGTTAGGAAAATACTGAGGGGGGCATATCATTTCCCAAATTTGCTCAGTTCAGATGTAACGGGTGAAATCAATTGTTTTCTGAATGCTTGCAAAGATGGAGGTCTGAATTGGAACGATAAGGGTGTTCTTCCGCCTGTCTATGATGTCGAACCATTGAATGAAAAACAAGCCCTAAATTTTTCTGGTCAAAGTAAAAATATCACCGCACGCATGAAAAAATGGCTTGAAACCGTTGAAAAAAAGACGGGACGAACGCCTATTATTTATACATCGCGGCGCGTATGGGACGAATTGCTCCTAAGTCCTAAAGGTTTTGAAAAATATCCACTTTGGGTAGCCCATTATGGTACAAATTTAAAGCAACCCAAATTGCCCACTAATTGGTCAAAATACACATTTTGGCAATTCTTAGACAAATGGACAATCGGTGGTGTAAAGGGTTTTGATGTTAATAGACTGGGTGTGCCTTTGGCAGATTTGCTGAAAATGGGGGGCTATTGAGTCAAATGGACATGTCCATAAAAACACGCCTGTTAACGTTATATTTGCATTTTGAAATCAATATTTTATAATTCTGTAATCACAAAATATTGATTTTCAATTTTTTATAATGTCTAAATTTGTATCTACAACTTTACCACGCTTCATTTTTAATGTATGGCAAACGATACTTTCACAATAAAACTATCCCAGTTTGAAGGACCTTTTGATTTGCTTTTGTTTTTTATTGAACGAGACGAATTAGATATTTATGACATCCCAATTGCCAAAATCACCCATGACTTCTTAGCCTATATTCGTGAACTCGAAGCCATAAATATTGATTTAGCCAGTGAATTTATTGTTGTGGCAGCGACACTGATGCGCATAAAAGCCAAATTACTCCTACCGCGTAAGCCCATTGATGAGCAAGGCAATGAAATAGATCCACGTGAAGAACTTGTAAGCCGCCTATTGGAATACAAACGTTATAAAAGTGTTTTGGATGATATGCGCCAATTGGAAGAAGACAGAGCGCATCGAGAAAATAGAGGAAACGCCGTGACTGAACTAAAAGATATTGCAGTTAAAGCATTGGTGGACAATGAGTTAGAAAACTTAACGCTTTTCCGTTTACTGCGCGTTTTTGAGCGATTGATGCGGCAATTTGATGAAGAGCAAAAACGACCTATTCACAGCATTTATACTTACAACTATACTGTTGAGTCACAGAGAGACTTCATTTTATCAAAAATAAAAAAAGGCAAGAAAAGTGACTTCCAACATGTTTTTGGCGAATTTGACAATCGCTTACATGCTATAATCACCTTTCTCGCCTTGTTAGAGATGCTTAATCGGCAAGAACTTCAAATCATACAGGGCGAAGGACACAATAACTTTTGGTTGACTTTGCCCGAACCTAAAACTATTCAAAATTAATAATCATTATCTTTTGAATTATCTGAGGTTAAACGACGTGTGTTTTTGCAAACAGGGGATACTAGGACAAACATTCCGCATATGAGCAGAAAAAAAAGTAAAAAATGTTCCATGGGTAGACCAGTTTAAAGTGTGTAAATAATTAAATATACTGTTCAAGTTGTTTTCGTTGGTTGTTAAAGAAAATATTGTGTTATTAAATGTTATTAAGTTACTCTACAAAGGTATTTAATACTTTTTAAATTCAAATATAATTGAATCGTAATAGTGTGACACCATTTTATTTCACAGAAATTAATGATAGAGAATATAAATACTTTTTTTCTACATGTATTCAAAGTAAAAAAGCTCATAATAAGCTGATCCCGTGCCAAAAGCCATAAACTGACATAACGCGTTAAATTTTTATTTACATAATATGTGACAGAAACAGGGTAAAAAAATATTTAAAAAAATATTTTTTTGTAAATTCTTGTAAAATCGACTTCTTCCCAATTATCTTTGCACCGCTTCCAAAGTAATACGCACGTGGTGGAAATGGTAGACACGCTACTTTGAGGGGGTAGTGCCGCAAGGTGTGCTGGTTCGAGTCCAGTCGTGCGTACAGAATTAAAACACAAACCGTTGATAATCAGTTGATTATCAACGGTTTTTTGTTTTTAAACTGCTTTGAAGAAAAAATTACCATTTTAAAATAATTTTCACCCCCCCCTCAGTATGCACGCACAAAAAAACGGCAGACTGTACGAACAGCCTGCCACTCTTGAAATTTATGAAAAGAAATTTTACACTAAAAATTAAACACTTTTTCACTCACATAAGCCTTGTCCGTTTTTACCGAAATAATATAAACACCTTTTGGCAAGTCTGATAAAGACAAACGGTTGTCTTTTGTGGTTTTCAGCCCAAACGCCTTAGTATTAGTTGTGTACGCTACTCAATTTTTTCCCAAGCTTTGAAACGCAACGGTTCAATCAATTGGGTTTCCAAGTAAGCTGTATTGAATTCATCAGCTGCTTTTCTTTTGTCGCCAATTGTTTTGAAAATCGTGAAAAAAGAACTTATCAACAGTTCCAAAGTTTCTACATCGGGCGCGCTTTCGATTTTTAACAAATCGTCGGCTTTAAGGTGAAAATTGTTGTTGCAATAAGTCTTGGCATTATCCAATTTTTTTTGATAGGCATTGGAAAAAGCGGTAGGCGATTTTTCAATCAATTTGCGGGTCGCGGCATTGGACAAATCGCGGCGGAGTTGCTCTACAATTGCATCAAATTTAAATTTGCTTTGGTTGTAAGCAATCTTCACTTTGGCAACATCTTTAACGTTAAGGCTGTCGGTGATTTTTAACTCCACAACTTTCGCTTCCACTTCGCTTTTGTATTGTTTATACTCTTGGATAAAAGAGGTTTCTTCGAGAGCATTAATCAATGCGTCCATTTTTTTTTCGGAGCCTTGCGCCCAAGTGGCATTACTAAAACCGACTGTTAGAGCTGCTAAACAAATCAATAAATAGGCTTTTTTCATTTTATATGTGTTTTTAATTATTAAAAAAATTAATTATATGATAAAATCGGGTGGCAAAAAAATCTAAACCGAAGCATACTTGAATAAGTCAATGATGCCCTATTTCAAGCGACAAGAACACAAAATTGTCTTTTCTGAGGGCAGTCTTAAAACCTATTGAACCTGTTGCTAAATTGAGCATAGCCGTAGGCAAGGCTTTCATACCTACTGTTTTATGGATTTTCTCAAAAGCCGACCCATTTTGAGCGTTCCAATTGTTGACCCATGTGCTAATGTCTAAAGGCGTTTTGCTATACAGCAAAAACATAAAATCTGTGCCTTTGGTGTCGTCCATTTCGATACTCCATTTTTCGTCGGGCAATGCAATAGTGGCATTTTTACTGGAAATATAAGGACTTATCGAGCCATCGGGCGGAAAAAGTGGTGCGATTCGGTACGTCAAATCAGACCCTAAAACGTACAAATAAGTAGGCTCTGACAGCGTGACATAAACACGGTATCGGGTTCCCGATGGGTAACTTTGAACGGTTTGATACTGGCTTTGAATGTTAGCATTAGTCGCTTCTTTGACGGGTTTAAGCCCACGTTTTGTTTCATTTTCTACGATTTTTACGCGCATTTCCGTCCCACCTGTTAGTTTCAACTGAACGTTTGATACAAATTCAACGGTCTTATTATAGGCATTTTCAGCCGCCGATACTGAGGGAGGCGTCGGTGCGGCTTGACCTTCAATTTTGAGTTCATACGCGCTTTTCAAAATGCTTTCTAAATGAGCATATTTGATTTTTGTAAAGCCTTTTTCGCCCCACTCTTCGCCCCAACTGTTCATGATTTCGACGACTCCGCCTTCAATATCATCGTCATAGCCCACAATGCACACCGCATGACCGCCTTGATACAAATCCTGTTCGCCTGTCCAGATGGACTTGGCATTTTTGAAAGAACTGAAATATTTAATACCAATGACCACTGGTTTTTTGTTCGATAAAGCCTTTTTGAGATGCAGTAGTTTCACTAAAAAAAGGTCATTTTCATTGAAAAGACGTGCAAAATCATTTATAATAACGCCTTTTCCTCGAATCTTTGGCAAAGCATTGGGGGCAGTGCACAGGGCGTTGAAATCCTTTTTTCGGGGCATCAATTTACCTTTCAGTTTTGCCAAAGTTCCATCAATCGGTATTCCTCTTTTACATTCAGTATCGTTGACCAATTTACCAACGGCATAGATGAAATCGGGTGAAGTTGCCCAACTGTTCAAAGTATTTTTGTCCATACTGTTTTGAACGACTCCCTCAGTAATAGTACAAGCGGCGTACCCCAAAGCCCAACCAACACAGGTGCTGTACATACCTTGTTTTTGTGGCGTTGGACAGTAAGGCTTTAAGTCAATTTTAGCGGGCAGATTGTCGTAACTGCGCTTTATTTCGGCTTTTTTCAAGGGCGTTGCAGCGTAAGCTTCTTCGTCGAAGTTTAAGCCTGCGGCATAGTTTTGAGCTGAAATATGCGCCCAAAACAGCAACAAAACGAAAAAAAGACTTTTTTTCACGATTCTGTTTGTTATTTTGTTAAATATAACTCTTTCGAAAAAGAAGATGATTTCCATGGCACTTGCGGCACTTGCTGGGTTTGGGTCATTGTCTGAACCGTCCCGCAAACCGCCGTAAAGAGTTGGTCAATGGATAAATTGGGTTTGCGAATATGTTGTAAAAGTGCGCTTGTATAAACGCCGTTACGTCCACCATTACCGTCCGAAGCCTCTTGGCCTGGGGCTGCCGCAAAACCAATAAATGTCCCTGTGGGTGCCGTCATATTTGCCAAACCCTTGTCGCTTGTCGAGCGATTCCAGCTGCGTCTGAGTGGATTGTTGCGGCAAGCATCTAAAACAATAATATTAGCCCGATTGGAAGATGCTTCAAATTTGGCTAATAACTTACCGATTGGGTAACAGTCGTAAGCGACTTCGCCTTCGGTTTTTGGGGCAGCATCAATCGGCATAAGATAATTTTCACCTTTTACTTCCAAGCCGTGACCTGCGTAGTAGAAAAAGCCAATGTCGTAATTCGAGATTTTGCGCCCGAACTCATCAATCATATCGGTCATCTGTTTTTTGTTGGCATTATTGACGGTCAACACATCAAAGCCTATTTCACGCAAAGCGGCTGCCATATCCGTTGCATCATTGATAGGGTTTGGCAAGGCATTTTTGGGGTCGCTATAAGCCGAATTGCCTATGACAAGTGCCAAACGACGGGTTCTTTTGCTCGTATACTGGGGGGGTGCGTTTTGAGTGTTGTTGTTTGTGTTTGAGTCATAATTAACAATAAATGCCTCAGATTGTACCTCAATGTTTGCCAATTGAGCGCGTAATTGAAAAGTATTTTCCCCATTTCTTAATGTAACACTTTGATTGAAAGCGTTCAAACAATCATTGTCTTTGCGAGAAATTAAACCACGACTAATGGCTAAACGTTGACCGTTTTGAATTAAAATGTATTCTTTAACGGTTTCGGTTGTTTCGACGCAGGCTTTTAATTCGAGCGTTTGAGTGCTTGTGGTGCTGCCGTTACTGAGGGTGGCTTGCCAAGTGATGGAAGCTGCCCCAGTTAGTATGGGTTGTTTTTTAGGAGTGGATGGATAGACATTTGTATCCATTTTTATATAAGATTTATTGCCATTATCATTGATATAGTAGTGCCCTCCACGCGAGCTTTCGTAAATTGTTCTGCCTTGTGCATCTGTGCCAACAATTTTATCCTCACCTTCCGTTGATTGGGTTATTACTTTGGGTTCTTTGCCTTTAATTACTTTTGGTTGCTTAGTCTCTTTTACGGCATCTTTATTTTCCTGTTGCTTGTCTTCTTTTCGTTTACCCAAAGCATCTATGATACCAACTACTAATCTTGCACCTGTTTCGACATTATCGGCTTTCTGCTGTTCTTTCGTTTTTTTAGGTACCGCTATAGGTTGTGTTACTACACTGGGTTTTAGTTTTTTTTCTTTTTTAGGATAGGGGACTTTATAAAATCGGGCATTATTTTTAGGTACAAGATTTCTGACAATCTCAGTTTTTTGCTCCCACCAAAAATCTGCGGAAATACTGCTTTCTACGCCAAAGTCCAAATCACAAGACCATGTGCCGCGTATGATAAGGTTGCCACCACACTTATAAATTTCGCCATTGTAGCCATAAGTAATCCAATCAATATTAAGATTATAGCCATATTCCATAATCCGCATTTTGCCATATCGTTTTTCATTGGTCACATAAAACAGCACTGTCCCATTACTGAGTTGATTGGTCTCATCGACATTGCCATTGATAGCTGTCTCTGTCATGTACGCATCATAAGCCTGTAAGTCCTGCAATGAAGCGTTGTCAAAGCTGAGCTGCGCGTGTGCCACAAGTAGTCCACTTATTTGAAAAACTAAAAGACAGAGTATTTTTTTCATATCGTTTCGGATTTTAATACAACAAAATTAAGAAGCTTAGTCTAGTGATGCACTACACGTTTGGGTAGTTTAGAAAAGATTAAGACTTGAATCTGTCTACCTATTTATTTTGAATTGATAACAAGAACATTGAACTTCATACCATGTGGTAAAGCATTTGTCCGCACATTGAGAATAGACCATTTGTTATCTTTAAAAAAATTATTACCGGGGTCGCCGTAGTGTACACAAATAGGGCTTTCATTGTTGGGACCTGACGTTTTACCACAATTAGCACCTGTTCCCCAACCCCAATTAGGTGTTGCAAAAACCATGGCTGTGGGTGTATTATTGGCTTTTGGGTCTTCCAAAAAAGTAGCGAAATTGCCTATTGTACTTGTATTAGCATTTGTGGTACAAGCATCAACGGTATGCAAAAAGGCATTTGCGTTGTCAAATCCTACTACATTATTGAATTTTGAACAGACATTGGTATTTACAACCATCACATTGTAAGTCATATCAGGTCTCATAAAAGATTGTTCAGAATCCGTAAGTCCAACATAATAAGCCATGTAGTCATGGTGTGCAAGGCTCCATTTTTTCGCCCCATTGTGATAACTCACCATCAGACTATTATTATCATGAATAGGTGTGCCTCCTTTGCCTCCATTGTGCGTTACGAGTATAAGGGCATCTTCTTTACCATTAGTAGTAGGGTGACTAAATACAGAACCATGATGAAATCCGTGTGCTGTAATATCTTCTTGCGTTGTCGTAAATGAAAAATAGTTTGGGTTTGCAGAAGAAGCTAAGACATTGAAAGTCAAACCAGTAGGCATACGGGTTTTGTCTTCTGTAAAGATTTTCCATTTTTTCTCTGCTACGCTATACCACACCCCATAGTTTTTGGTGCAGTCATTATTGCGTTCCCCCGTTTTTTTAATAGGCATAATGATAATGACAGCGTAGGATTTGCCATCTATGGCTGTATCTGATAGCGTTGTCATATAGCTATTGGTAATATTACCGTTAGTTGTTTTGTGCTGAAAGGCTCGTTGCCCACTAAGTGTAAAACACACAAAAAGCGCGATGAATAAGATGTATTTTTTCATTGTTAAATGATTTTTAAAGTGAATAAAATGGTTTTTTGGGGTTAAATACTGAGGGGTGGGTGAATCCACTCAGTATTTTAAGCATTATTGATAAAATTTACCAAGGTCTTGGGTCACCACATAAGTAAGCTACGTCATTTATAAATCGGGACGTTAATCTTTGGTTGGCTTCACTTTCTGCTAATTGCCTAACACTGGCGGGTACAAAGTCTGCGGCATTTTCAGCAATATCACATAGGTATTCTACTTGCGCTTGATTGGGTGAATGGAAAAAATCCCCTGAACGTGTACTGGGTACGCCATTGATACTATTGGCATCAAAAAGAAGACATCCTAATCGCGTAATACCATTACTGCTTGCCTTTGCTAACCATCCCCTGTTTGTGGAAGGTTCGTATGTCATTTGATTATGATTGGGCGTACCGTAAGCTACGGCAGCACGCTGATAATCAATAATCCCATGCCATTGCGAGTTTCTATCATCAGTTAAGCCATAGGCTAATAAATAAGAAGCATTAACAGCTTTGGCATACGCAAGATTGAGATTACAGGCATCTCTAAATCCCCAATTTCCCCATTTATCATCAAACATTCGATAGGCGCGAAATTGATACAGAACAAAATCCCACCAACAATTGTGGTCTGCCCATAAATCTTGGTCTGCTTGTGATATACCATTGTTGCAAGCATCTTGTGCCGATGTTGTTACGGGGTTATAGAAAATAGCATACATGATTATAAAAGCAAAAATTTTGACTTTCATTGCGATAATTTTTTAGGCTCTGTGACAATTTTAGCGGCAACTAATTTTTGAACGCAAAACATCTTGCTCTAAAGTGTTCAAAATTAGTCATATTAAAGGTGAATC
>JAYTUQ010000093.1:0-32662 GCA_043744455.1 Saprospiraceae bacterium
CCATTTAATAGTGGGTGGTCGTTTAAAAAACGACACCAGCGCCGTTCGTTTGTTTGGGTTTTGGTGGGGTGTTTTTGGGAAGAGTGTGCGCCAGCGGGGGGTACTTCTATTTTTTCTTATGGATATGAACGTATATCCATTTTTATTTGTTGACAATGACATTCGCTACAACAATAATAATTCCTAAATAATAGCTACAATTTGTCCAACCATAAAGCAAATCAGAAAAAGTAAATGAATAGTCTTTCCCCCTAAACTTTTGAAAGCCTAATTTAAGTAAGTTCCAAACTAAAGCAATTAAACCGAAGAAAAGCATCCAAATAAAACCGCCTATAACTACTGCTGACAAGAATCCTATCCAGTTTATGTCAAATTTGCCTTCTTCGGGACTACGAAAAAATATGATACCTAAGAATAGAGAAGTAAAGAAACTACGGATAAATATCATTGTTAATTTCCAATAATCTCTTATTGTAATGCTTTTAAAGCCTTCTTTTAAACCTTTTGTAAAATTTTCAATTTGGTGACTTCCAAAATAAAAAATTAATGGCGGAACTATTGTATAAAAGAAGAACTCTGTAATATCATAATAACCAAGAGAAACGTCTCCAAATGGCCAAAAAACATTCTCATTTCTATCTCTTTCTCCAAAAATATTATCTGAAAATATAAGCAAAAAACTTAGATTTATAGCGACATATCCAAGATATAATTTAATGGTCTTGTTATTATTTACTGTTTTATATATTTTAGTGAGGGTATTTTCTTCTTTATAGCCTTTTTCTAATTTATCTTGGCTATTAGATTCAAGTTGTTCATCTATCAGTTTATACCCACAATTTTGGCAAAATTTAGAAGAACTCAAAATCAAAGTCCCACATTCTTTACAATACATATCTCTCTTATTTTTTATTAATTAAATATTGAATTATATATTTGATTAAGCAACTTAAAAATATTATTGATTGGATTTCCTAAATCAAATTTTTTATCACCATTTATCTTTATAGGGCTAATATTATTAAGTAAAAGCCTCCTTTGATAAACAGAACCTTTTTTAAATTCTTCTATTAGATACCTATTACTTGCATCCACTGATGTATTTGCTCCAAGTACCTCTTGCCCTATTGTCAAATCTTCAGTTGATATATCAATCGTATTACTGCCAACACCTGAAACGCCTCCTCCTGATAACCTTTTATATTCATCTTCAGACTCTTTAAAGAAATTTTCGTGTTCTTTTTTGAGGTTATCTTTCTTTCTTTTCCTTTCTTTCTTTTTATTTTCTTCTTTATTGGCTTCCTCACTATAATTTTCATTTGCTTGTATTAGCTTTTCCATTCTTTTTAACTCCAATTTTTCATAAGCTTCTTGTTGAGATTTATAGCGATTCCATGCCTCATTATTAGCATCTTTATTCGCTCCTTCATTCCAACCATTGTTGCTATTTTGAGGAAAAATTATAGGGCTAAATAATTGCAGAAAAAATAGTATATATAAATATCGCATTTTTTTTTATTTTTTTATTTTTTTATTTTTTTATTTTGCCAAACGTTCAACATTCGCGTTTACGAATATCCGCCGCCTGCGTTGGCTTTGTTTTTAGGCTTTTTTGTTGGGCTTTTCTTTTTCTCTAATTGCGCTGAACTACGGCATGTAAGCGTACTTACGCACCTACTTGCGTACATATCGCATCCATCCACAAAAATAAACATTCTAACAATATAAAAAAAATAATGTTATAACAAACTGAAAAATAACTATTTAGCACTTCGCATAAAATGTATTTTAATACCAAAACCTTGTTTTTACTGAGGGGGTGCTTATTGCGGAATATATCCTCCGCATAAAATGTATTCAAATATTAAAATCATTCATTGGTGAATAGACTTCACAGAAATTTCAATAGACTTTTCAGAACGCTGAATAGACTTCACAAAAATTTCAATAGACTTTTCAGAATGCTGAATAGACTTCGCAGAAATTTCAATAGACTTTTCAGAACGCTGAATAAACTTGAAAAAAATTTCAATAGACTTTTCAGAACGCTGAATAGACTTCGCAGAAATTTCAATAGACTTTTCAGAACGCTCAATAGACTTCAGAAAACTTTCAATAGACTTGCGGGTTTTTGAAAACAAATACAAAGGGTCAGAAATGGACTATTGGACAATGCTATTAGCACAAAAAGAAAAGGTTGAAAATCAACGGGAGTGATGTCATCTCTTTCGGATTTTAGGCGATAAAAATGAAGAAATCTTTTTCAACAGCCTATCTTTAAGTTTACATACAGCGGATGTAAACAAAACAATGCCCCCCTCAGTATTTCAAGATGAAAAGAAGTTTTATGTTGAAAATTACTACATTTGAGTGTTAAAACGTGGAACTATTACACTTAACGCGTCAACAAGCCCGACATGTCGTTATCAAGGCACATACTTATACTCGCCGCGCTCTTTTTGTGTTCAATGTTGGCGGCACAAAACGACTATTTTTTTGAATCCATTACCATAGATAATGGTTTGCCGCACAGCACAGTTTATCGAATTATACAAGACAAAAAAGGGTTTATTTGGATGGGCACGCAACGGGGGTTAATCCGTTATGATGGCTACGAATGTCGGCTGTTTGGACAAACGCAGCCCAATTCGCCAGGGTTTTTAGGCAAGTCTGTTCATGCTTTGTATGAAGATAAAAAAGGAAATGTGTGGATAGGAACACATTCAGGCGACCTCTGTATACGCGCTGCCAGCACTGGTAAAATTCAGTATTTGACGGATACAACGACATTTAAAGTCCTGATTGACAAGCGTATTCAGAGCATTTTTGAAGATAATGTCGGAAAAATATGGATTGGCACTTTAGATGACGGACTAATTGTGTACGACCCAAAAATGAAAACGACGACGCACTACAATCAGGCATCCAGTCAATTATCAAACAATGCCGTTTTTGCTTTCGCTCAAGATAAAAGTGGCCGCATATGGGTGGCAACAGCAGGAGAAGGTATCAATTATTTTGATGCCGCGACCAACAGTTTTAAACAAATATATGCCGATGTCCCTAACTTAAATGGGTATCAAAAAACACTTCTTCTGGACAGTAAAGACAATTTATGGATTGGTTCTGATGGTACAGGTTTGTATCAAATGAGCTTAATGAACAACCATATTAGGCATTTTGACACTCAAAATGGCTTAAATAGCAATGCTGTTATGGGTCTTGCAATGACCAAAGACAACCGTTTGCTTATTGCTACTGATGGGGGCGGTTTGAATGTATTTGACCCAGAGACCGATACATTCATGGCTTATAAAAACATCAATTCAAAGTCTGGCGGTTTGAATACCAATGCTTTGTATGATGTGTGTATTGATAAAGATGACAATGTGTGGTTAGCGACATACAATGGCGGCGTGAATGTACATAAAGCGCATCTGACGCGTTTTGAATATTTTACACACACAGGCAACAATGCCAATGAGCTCAGCAATCGCTCTGTTTTAGGGCTTTATCAGACAAAAGATGGCAATATTTGGCTGGGTACTGACGGGGGTGGTTTGAATATGTTTAATAGAAATACAAATCGTTTTTCTGTGATTACCAATCCAAATAAAGTACCCAACGCTGTTGTCAAAACGATTTTTGAGGACAATCAAAAACGGCTATGGTTGGGTTATTTTAACGGTGGTTTAGCATTGTACGATAGGCAAAACGGCTCTTTTAAGCATTATTTGAGCAATCCAACCGACCCCCTCAGTATCAGCAACAACAGCGTCTGGTCTATTGCAGCGGATTCTTCGGGTAAACTTTGGATAGGCACAGTGGGTAAAGGCGTGAATCTTTTTGACCCTAAAACAGGTAAATTCCAACCCTTTTTGAGCCATGAGAATGATCAAACGAGTATCAGTAATGATGCTATCATGGTGATTTATGCCGATAGAAAAGACAATATATGGATTGGCACTGAACACAGCGGCTTGAACTGGTACAATCGAGATAAAAACAACTTCATTCGTTTTCAACATAACACCAATGCCCCATCCAGTATCAGCAGCAATTATATTCGCGCTATTTTTGAAGACAGTCATGGGCGTTTATGGATTGCCACAGAAGGTGGTGGGCTAAATTTATGGTTGGGTGAAGGCAAATTCAAACATTATACGGCATATGATGGCTTGATTTCAGATGCCATCATGGGTATTTCTGAAGATCGTGATGGTTTTCTGTGGCTCAGTGCTTTTGAAGGCATCTCACGCTTTGATACCGATAAGAATAGGTTTCAAAATTTTAGATTCAATAAAACAGCCAATGGTATGAGCAATCAGTTCAATCAATCGGCTGTATTGCGGACACATGAAGGGGAAATGTTGTTTGGCGGTATCAATGGTTTGAGTATTATTAAACCTAAAATCATTGCACTCAATAACATCAAACCGACTATTGTTTTAACAGATTTCAAAGTCTTCGATATTTCTGTACCAACGGGTATATTGCCGAATGGACGGCATATCTTTGAAGGTGACATCAGTGAAGTTCAAAATATTCACTTGTCTTATCTGGACAATGCTTTTTCGATTGCTTATTCTGCGCTTGATTATACCGAGCCTTCTCGCAATCAATATGCTTTCAAGATGGAAGGCTTTGATAAAGATTGGCGTTTCAGCAATGGCGAACAACGTTTGGTCACTTATACCAACCTCGATGCAGGTGCTTATACGTTTCGGGTGCGTGGTACAAACAGCAGCGGCGAATGGTCTGACAAAGAAGCAACGGTAAAAATGACCATTGCGCCGCCTTTTTGGAAAACAATATGGTTTCGATTGTTAATGTTTTTCATTACTTTAGGTTTAGGTCTTTTGGCTTTTCGGATTTATATAGAACGGCGTGAAACAATCTTGCATCAGCGTGTTTTAGAATCCGAGCAAGCCGTTTTGACCCTTCAAAATGAAAAGTTAGAAACGGAAGTTGAAACAAAAAATAATGAATTGATGTCAACAGCCATACAAATGGCGCATAAAAATGAGTTGCTGTCAGGTATCAAAGACAACCTCGAAGACATCAAAACCGCAACCGAAACGGAGCGTTTAAAGTCTTTGCGTAGCTTAAAAAGAACCCTCGAAACGGAAATAGAAAACAAGGAAACTTGGGATCAATTCCTCTTATACTTCAATCAAGTCAACCGAGATTTTATTTCACAACTGCAAACCAAGCACCCTTACCTAACCCAAAACGATTTGCGGATGTGTGCTTTAACCCGTTTAAATATGAGTAATCGAGAAATGGCAACACTGCTCAATATCTCTATAACAGGCGTTGAAAAAAGTCGTTACCGCCTCAAAAAGCGGCTAGATTTGACCGTAGACGATGACTTGTCAAGGTATTTAATGACTTTTTGATGCCATGCCCCCCCTCAGTCATGCAGAGCTTGATAGCGCAAAATGCGCTCATATCTTACCGATTCAACACCACTGTAAAGCTCTTTTTAAACTGCCCATCACTAACTGTCAGAATATAAGTGCCGTTGTACAATGTTTCTGTTTCCAAATGACAAATCGTTGTACCTTGATAAAAACCTTTCTTCAGGACAATTTGACCCATCATACTGACCAATTCAACATTCAAAGTGCTTTTTAACATCTCACTTGATTGCAAAATGATGAGGTCAGAACTTGGATTGGGGTACATAGTCAATCCTATTTTATCCAAAACATTTTCTGTTGCCGTTGGACTATATGTCGTTGTTGCTTCTGCGATGCTTGTGACGCGTTGAACGGTTCTAACACCATAAAAAGTTGGTCCAATGACATACGGATAAAAAGAATTCCAATTGGCGTCAACCGTTGTGAAATAGCAATAAATACCGTTTGGATATTCTGGAGTGATACAAAAACGCCCGTTGTGTTCATCTAAATAGTCAGGTGTTGCCGCCGATGTGGGGTTGTAGCGATAGTCTTCACGGTAATGACCCAAAGGATAAGTCGCGTTGACGGCAGGTCCATTGGTGACGCTCACAATCCCTGTTGTACCCGATATATTATCATACTGTGTTCTCGTTGTTATACTGCGCAAGCTGTAACTTGATTTCATGCGAACAAAACCGCCTGTGCCATTCGTATTTTTATAACCATAAGCCCCATAAATCGGAAAACCATCGTAGGCATAACCCAATAAAGGCGAATGTTTAGTGGAGTCTATTTTGTACAAACCGTCCGCTAAATAGAGGTTGCATATGTTTGAAATAACCGTTCTATCTAAATTAAAAGCACTTGGATTTTGGTGGTGATGATAATTGCCCATAGCAGGATGCCCTTTTGCACAATCAAACCCCGCACGTTCTGCAATGATGGCATCTCTTGTCCAAACATTATCGCCCATACCACCGCCTGGACCACCTTGGTCTCTGCCTAATGCAAAACTATATGACACACCGTCTCGGTAATCAAACAACGATACGCCATTAATGAAAACGCCAATCGTTCCGCCTGTGGTTGATGTCGGCGTACCTGTATTTTGAACAGGTGCTATTGGAATTTTATAAATATTGCTGTTATCAACACCTTGACTGGGGTTGCCATCTTGATAAGGTCCAATGATGTACGCAGGAATACCTGTGCAACTGACGTAGACATGGGTAGCAGAATACTTTACAGATTGGACGTTTGCCAAATAGGTATCATTAATGGGCGTTGAATTGCCAGAAACATAGTGCCGTCCTTTGATATTCGTTGTGTTCCGCAGCCACGATGTGATGACGGGTTGTGTTTGCGCTAATACGTTGGCAACTATGACAGCCATTATAATGAGTGTTAAAATACTTTTTTTCATAAAATATTAAAGAGTTTAAGATTGTTAATGCCTATTTGACACCTTACTTTCAGAAAACTTGCGGTTTTGTTTCGTTGATTTTAAACACTCATAGGGCGGGTCTTTTTATTTATACATCCATGTCAATCAGTGTCAATCATTCCATCGGGTACCCAAATCGTTTGTCAAAAAGAAACGCATGGTCTGTCAAAGTCAATAAGAAAGCGACTAAATCTATTTTCTCATTTGCCGTCAATACAATAGATTTTTGTAGTTGGGTTGATAATGTCTTACTTTGTTGCACGCCACTTGTGTAATGATTGATGACTTCTTTAAGCCTTTTAAACCGACCGTCGTGCATGTATGGGAAAGTGAATTGAATGTTCCTTAAAGTCGGTACTTTGAACTTTAAAGAGTCCGACGCCTGGCGTGTGATGCGCATTCTGCCAAAGTCATTCAAGGTGGTATCAACAGATAAGCCATTGTTTTCAAAGCCATTATTGGTAAACAAAGGCTCGGTGTGGCATGATGCGCAATGGGTTCTGAACAGTTGTAAACCATTCACTTCTTGTGCCGTAAACTCACCCCCTTCTTCGTGTCTGATGTACTTATCGAATTTAGAATTGTAGGAATTAAGTTGCAAAACAAATTGAGAGAAAGCCAATAAAGTCTTTTGCCCAGTGACCAAACTGTCGCCAAAGGCTTTGAAAAACAAGGTTTTATACTTTGTTGAGGCGTTTAATTTAGCAACAACATGTTCCAAAGTTTCGTCCATTTCGACCGCATTACTGAGGGGGGCTAAAGGTTGAACATCCAGGTGATTGACGCCACCGTCCCACATAAAGTTTTTACTCCATGCCACATTCATAATTGTCATCGAATTGCGTGTACCGATTTTACCTTCGATGCCGTGACTCAAATCATGGTCAACGTGCGTAAAACCAGTGGCTTGTAGGTGACAACTGGCGCAGGAAATGGTGTTGTCTCTTGACATAATGGGGTCATAAAACAAGCGTCTGCCCAATTCAAAGCCTTCTCTTGTCAAGCGGTTTTTAGAAAAGTCATAAACAGGTTTAGCCCAATCTTTAGGAATGACAAAAGGCATGGGCGTTGTGGTTATCTCACTGAACGCATAGACAATAAAGCATAAGAAGCTTAATAGACTGTATGTGGTGTAACGGCTGTTCATTGCAACACTTAGGTATTTTGCGCTTACACGACGTATCGGATGCTTTTAAAGCATCCGATACGTGTAATCATCCGATACGTCATGTAAGCAATCATTGCTTTTAAATATTACTCGATAGAAAACAACTGAATGCTCAAATCCGCCAACGCTACCGACGCTTTACAAGGTATCATAACACTGTTTTGTGTGGAAATAGGGATATTTTCAAAGAATTTAGATACATCTACCGTCAAAACCACCCCCTCCCGATATTCTCGGGATGTTCCATCAGTATTTTGAGCTTTTATCGGTAATTCAAGTGGTCGCATGGCATAATAAGGGGACATGTAACCGCCGATGTGAAATTGAAAGGCATGCTTGCGATTAGGACATTGCGGACTTTGTCCTTCTATTTTCATATTGATATAACCACTTTGCCAAGCCCAATACATGCCGTGCGTGGGGTCTAAATCGCCGCCCAAAGCACCCGCAACGCTTGTGCTGCTGTCAATACCGATATTAAAACGCAATTTTTTAAGGCGTTTGTTATGGATGTTTTTAAAAGGAATAATCAAAGTAGAAGGCTCAAAGACATCAATAAGGTGCGCACGTTCAGTATCGTTAACTGTTTTGCCATTGTCCATTTCAAACTGAAGGGCAGATATATAAAACCGAATATTGTCGAATTGAAGAGAGTCGCCTTTTGCAGACACGAACCATGTATCCGCTGTAATGGGTGTTTGACCAAAAACAGTTGAGATGCGGATGCTTTTGTTTTGGGCAAAGCCCGACAAGGAACAACAAAGTAAAGCAATAATTGAGACCGTGTGTTTTTTCATCTTAACCTTTTGACACAAAGTTTGGGAAAAACTTGCGGGGAAAGGCGGCTTTTTTGAAAAAATACTGAGGGGGGTATTTTCCATCATTCACGTGTGATAAACCATGCCCAACCAATCAACACGAATTGAATGGGTAAACGTATGAGTGCCACTTGATGGTTGCCAATAGCGGGTGCGTTTTGGACAGCTATAAACAGCGTACATAACGTAATGAGTGTAAATTTTTAAATACATAAAATTAAAACGGCGACACTTCTTGTTGTGAATGAGTTAGTTATTTTAATACAAACGTGTTTGCGTTTGTCGTCTCTGCGTTAGCACCAATGAATACTTGAAACTTGCCAAGCTCTGTTCCCCACGACATATCTCTTCTGTAAAAAGCCAAATCTGAAGCACTGATATTGAAAGAAATGGTACGCGACTCACCTGCTTTTAGAAAGACCTTTTGAAATCCTTTTAACTCTCTAACAGGTCGGGTCACGCTGCCTACTAAGTCTCTTGTGTAAAGTTGTACGGTTTCTTCGCCGTCTCTTGTGCCTGTATTTTTCAAGGTAATAGAAGCCCTAAGTGTTTCATTATCAGTTATTTCTGATTTATCTAATCGTACTTCTGAATATGTGAAAGTGGTATAACTCAAACCATAACCAAAAGGAAACAGCGGTGAGTTTTTGACATCTCTGTATTTCGATTGATACACACGGTCGGAAGCAGGTTCTGAATAATTGCCTTGATACAAGCGTCCTGTTGAGTTGTAGTTGTAGTAAATTGGCACTTGCCCAACGGTGCGCGGAAAAGACATAGGCAAACGCCCAGAAGGATTGTAATCACCAAACAAGACATCGGCAATGGCATGACCCGTTTCTGTACCCAACGTCCAACACGCTAATAGTGCCTGCCCCGAAGAAGTCGGGGAGGGGGTCTGATTTTCTAAAAAACTCAAATCTAAAGGGCGACCATGAAAGACTAAAACAACAACTGGTTTGCCTGTTGCCATCATCGCTTTCACCAAATCTTCTTGTGCCGCAGGGAGACGAATATCGGAACGGCTTGCCCCTTCGCCATTCATGACCGCTGATTCACCAACAGCAAGGACGACGACATCGGCTTGTTTGGCAATGTTAGTCGCTTCTGTGAAACCTGATTTATCCATTGAGTAGAAATCCGTACCGCGTGCTGTGAGTACTTTGGTATCTTTTCCAAGTTTTTCACGAATGCCGTCTGCCACCGAAACCACATCTTTGGCTTCGCCGAAGAATGCCCATGAACCGTTTTGTTCTGCCTTATCTTCGGCATGAGGTCCAATAAGGGCGATGGTTTTAGTGTTTTTACTGAGGGGTAGTATGTTGCTTGAATTTTGTAGTAAAACGATGCTTTTTTTAGCAATATCAAGAGCAACAGCTCTGTTTTCTTTGGATAATACAACCGTTGCTTCGGTGGCTTCATTGCCGTATTGGTAAGGATTGTCGAACAGACCTAAGTCATATTTCAAAGCTAATGTACGCCTGACGGCAGCATCAATGAGCTTAATATCCACCTTTCCAGCTTTGACCAATTTGGGCAATTCTTTGATATAGATGTAAGACATCATGTCCATATCGCACCCTGCATTGATAGCTGCAATACCCGCTTCATTGCGGTCAGCTACGACGCCATGTGCTATCATTTCTTCAATAGAAGCCCAATCGGACATAACTAAGCCCTTGAAACCCCATTCTTTCCTTAAAATTTCGTTGACCAAGTGCGTATTGCCTGTTGCAGGTACGCCATCGAGGATGTTAAAAGAGTTCATAAAAGTGGCGGCACCCGCATCGACAGCGGCTTTATAAGGCGGCAAATACGTTTCACGCAAGCGGCGTTCCGACATATCCACGGTATTGTAATCACGTCCGCCTTCGGGCGCACCATAAGCGGCAAAGTGCTTAACGCAAGCGGCAATGGTATTAGAAGCCGCTAAATTGCCTTGATAACCCCGCACTTTTGCTGCTGCAATTAGGCTACCGAGATAAGGGTCTTCACCCGAACCTTCCGCTACCCTACCCCAACGAGCATCGCGACTGATGTCGACCATAGGTGCAAAAGTGAGATTGATGCCCGTTGCAGCACATTCAGAAGCCGCAACGGCAGCTGACTTTTCAATCGCTGCTAAGTCCCAACTTGCCGCTTCACCGAGTGGAATCGGTGTTACGGTTTTGTAGCCATGAATCACATCGGCACCAATCAAAAGCGGAATGCCCAAACGCGATTCTTTAACCGCTACTTCTTGCAAATGCCGTATATTTTTAGCCCCATTTGTATTGAAAACCCCTGTTATTTGCCCCGCTCTGATTTGACCGTCCATATCCGCAGAACTTTGAGGGTTTTGCAAAGAAGGACCCGTCAGTATGGCACCGACGACGAAATTGAGTTGTCCGCATTTCTCCTCCAATGTCATTTTAGTAAGCAGTTCTTCTACCTTTTTCTCCTTTGGAGACAGTGTTTTTGTACTGGTTAGAGGCGTATGACAGCCTAAAAAGGTTAAAGCTATGGTTGCTAAAACCAGTGATAGTTTAGTATAAAACATTGAACATTAATTTATTAGATGATGAAATGAATGTTGTTCTGTGTTTAGGAAACTTTAAAAGTTTCGTAAACATAGAACAACATCACAATTTTTTAAATACTCTTACATAGTCCACAAACATCTGTTGCGGAAAGGAGGTTGAAGCGTCGGGCGAACCGGGCCAATCACCACCAACAGCGACATTAAAAATTAAAAAGAAAGGCTCATTGAAAGGATAGGCGGCAGCACCGACTTTTGATTTGTCAAACTTGCAGTAGGAAATATCGTCCATAAAAATTTCTATTTTGTCGAGTTCCCAAACCAATGAAAAGACGTGGAATTTATCGGCATAAGTACCACTTGACAGCGTATAATTCGTGCCAAAACTTTGCCGCGTTGATGTATTTGCGCCCCAGTGCATGGTACCATGCACCTTGTTGGGTTCTTTACCAATGAGTTCCATGATGTCAATTTCGCCGCAAGCGGGCCAAGAGGTTTGGTCTATCTTTTTGCCCAACATCCACAAGGCGGGCCAGATGCCTTTGGCAACAGGCAGTTTGGCGCGAATGTCAATACGACCGAATGTAAATTCTTTTTTTCCTTTGGTCAGAAGACGGGTTGAAGTGTATTCCCGTCCTTGATAAGACTCTTTTTTAGCTTCAATGACGAGCTTTCCACCCGTTAAATACACATTTTCAGGTCTATTGGTGTAATACTGCAACTCATTATTACCCCAACCGCTGCCACCAATGTCAAAACCCCAACTGGTCAAATCGAGGGAAGTGCCGTTAAATTCGTCTTGCCAAACACTCTGATAGCCTGTATAAGTTGTCGGCGTTTCGTAGCCGCCGGAAGGGATGAAAAGGTAAGTATCGTCATTCCGAATCGTCACTACGCCAGTGCCTGTCGTAATCGTTGCACTTTTAGCATTAGACAACACAACAGAAAAGGTTTCGTCTGCTTCTTTTAAGGTATCGGTCATAATAGAAATGTCAATGACCCCCTCAGTAACTTGTGGTTTGAAAGTCAGTGTACCCGTTTTGGCAACATAATCTGTTCCCGCACCCGCTGTACCATCAAGGGTTGCGAAATCCACCGTTACCGTTTGGTCGGTGGCACGACTTAGGTTGACTTTCAAAGTAAAATTAGACAAACCAGCATCTCCTTCAAAAAGGGCGACGCTGGAGATTGACATGGTCGGTAGGTCAGGCGTAACGGGTTTTTCCGTTGGTTTGCAACCGAATGTAAATGCTAAAAAAGCGAATAAATAAAGTATTTTTTTCATTGTTCTTGTTGTTTTGCTGAGGGTATTGAGAATAGTGAAATTTATAGATGATAGTTTAAGCAAGTATCGGATATTTTTAAAATATCCGATACTTAATTTAAACGCGCTTTTACTATTCTACTTTCAACACCTCAGTTTTAATTGAAAATTAAGGAGGATTACAAGGTTTAGTAAACGTATCTCGTGTACATACCAACTCAAGGAGAAACCAGCGTATAACGCCAAATACCGGGACCAAAATTGATATAAATAACCATGCGGTTAGCTGTTAATTCTTTAATGGTATAAGTCACTGATGCTTGTGGCACAGTGACTTCTGCACCGTTTCCGACTTTATAAAGCCCTATGAATGCACCCAAACCGATGACTTTTAGTTCTGTATTGGAAATCGTAAAAGTGCGTGGACTTGAATCACCCCAAGGTTTGTAAAGCGTTGGTATGGCTGAAATAGGTTGGCAACCAACGGACAGACCCAAACCTGCGGGAAATACATTGCCGCTGTTGTCGCTATCTGCCCAAAAATCGCCTTTGCCGTCGTATTTGAATGTACCATTGCTGCTGAAAATGTATTCATCGTTCATTTGGCAAGCACGAACAGGCAAATCACCCGCAGGAATTGCCCACCAAGTCGTGCCAAAAGAAGCATCTGGACCGACCCATAAAGCACCTGCTTCGGGTGCGAGTTTCCATGTCTTAGTACCGCAACCTGTCAATAATTTTATATTGCCCGTGCAAGCTGTTGGGTCGTCTTGTGCCACAACGATATCCTTTGTGGCAGTGGCATAACCACCTTTGCCGAAAGCATTTAAAACGACTTTATAAGTCCCTTTGCGTGGATATGTTGCCAAAACAACTGTGCTATCGGCACTTGTGCCATCGCCTAAATCCCATTTGTACAAAAATGTGCCTGTGGATTTATTGGTCAAAGTGAATTTGTTTGGATTGGATGTGGGTGTTACATCAAAAGCCGCCGTTGGAATGCCACCAATATCAATTTTATCGGCAACCTCGGGTTTACAAGCCATGAAGTTCGCTATGAATGCTATTGCTGCAATATATTTTAGAAATTGTATCTTCTTCATAATCATTGATTTATACTGATTATTTTAATTTTTTTATTGAAATACTGAGGGGGGGGAAATACCTTTCCAAAAGTTTGTAACTTTTGGAAAGGTATGGTTTAATACCCTGTGTTTTGCTTAAATGCGCCTTGCATAATATCAATTTCGCTTTGTGGAATCGGCAATAATTCATGCTTACCTGCTTTAAAACCTTGTACACCTAAAACCGTTGCGGCTTTGCCTGTGCGGACTAAATCCCAAAAACGCATCCCCTCAGTAGCGAGTTCCATACGGCGTTCGTCATAAATATCTTGAAGCAACGTTGCACCTGTTGTGGTTTTATTGGGCAATAAAACACGTGTCCGAACACGATTCAAGTACGTTTGCGCCTTAGCATCATTGCCGCTGCGGTTGAAACATTCTGCCGCCATCAACAAGACATCAGCCAAGCGGATTTCTATGCTGTTATAACTCCAATTCAAGGCAGGTTCGCCAGAAGTCGCCTTGAAAATGGCTAATGGTGCAAACTTTTTGACAAAATAATCCGTATTTTGATACCCTGCTGTATAAGAAGCACCCGCCGATTTCAAGGCTTTACCGTCAATAATGGTTGCCGCAAAACGGGGGTCTGTTTTCATAAAATTAACCAAGTCCAAGGAAACAGGAGTGAAACTCCAACCAGTACCATAAGTTGAACCCACGTAATCCCGCATACCACAGAACTGTACATACACATTGCCCTCATTGCCATCAACGCCAAAACCCCAATCGCCTTGACGGTTGCCTGAATGATAGACTTCAAAGATGGATTCTTTGCCGAATTTATTGTCAGGTTTGAAAATATCTGAAAACGTTTTTTCAAGCGCATAGACATTTGAATTGATGACTTCTTCAAGCAATGTCGCCGCTTCACCCATGCGGGCATTGTTGTTTTGAAACAAAATAACCTTTCCTAAAAGTGCCTTTGCTGCCCCTTTTGTGATGCGTCCTAATTCTGCTGCCCCGACTGTTTCAGGCAATTGCGTTGTGGCAACCGCCTCTTTTAAGTCTTTTTCAATCTGTGCATAGATTTGAGCAGGTGTTGATTGGGTTTGCTTATAAATCGCATCCGCCCCCGGCGTGACGATTATCAAAGGCACATTGCCGAACCAACGCACCAAATCGAAGTAGAAATGCGCCCTTAAAAACTTTGCTTCGGCAATAAAACGTGCTTTCTTGTCAGCCGTTAAACCCTGAATCGTACCCTCCGCTTTTTGAATGACCAAATTGGCGCGATAGATACCGATATAAAGCCGTGTCCATAAACCCGCTTGTGGTCCCAAATTCGGATCGATTGTAAATTTATCATAAGCCACCCAATTCGGTTGGTCAGATGCATCAGAGCCACCCGCGTGGGTGTCGTCACTTGCGGTATTGAGAATGCCCGCTTTCATCGTGAAATTTGTTTGAAAACCGAGCGGATCGTAAGCGGCAACTAAGCCTTGAAACAATTCCGCTTCTGTTTTATAGAAATTGTTTTCCAATTTCGTTCCGCGTGGGCTCAAGTCAATGATGTCTTTTGAACAAGACATTGTGCCCAAAAAGGCTATGATGATGAGGCTTATTTTATATTTTGACATTTTTTTTATTTTTTTTATTTCAACACATAGTCATATAGCGCACATAGCTTTTTTTATTTTACACGTATCGGATACTTTTAAAGTATCCGATACGTCGCGGGAAAAAAGCTATGTCCGCTATGTGGCTATGTGTTTAATTGAATTTAATTAAAACGCTGCACTTAAACCGAACATAAACGAACGGGCTTGCGGATAAAAGCCTCTGTCCACGCCAAAACTACCGCCGCCAATTTCAGGGTCGTAACCCGTATATTTTGTCAAAGTGGCTAAATTATTAGCAGAAACATAGACACGGAAGCGTGTTAAGCCCACTTTTGACATAATACTGAGGGGTACCGTGTAACCCAATTGCAGAGTTTTGATGCGGAAATATGCACCACTTTCAACATAAAAATTAGAACTGCGACTAAAATTCTTATTTGGGTCGTCCATGGCAAGGCGTGGATATGTGGTAGAAGAATTTTCGCCTGTCCATCGTTCGAGTGCATCAGCCGTCATATTTGCCATTTGCAAATCGAATCGGCGGGTTGCTTTGAAAATTTGGTTGCCACTGACACCTTGACCGAACAAAAG
Organism: Saprospiraceae bacterium; assembly: GCA_043744455.1. Taxonomy (GTDB): domain Bacteria; phylum Bacteroidota; class Bacteroidia; order Chitinophagales; family Saprospiraceae; genus JAAFJT01. Next base: position 15,892 of record JAYTUQ010000093.1, read on the forward strand.
AATATCAAACCCGTGAGCCGCAACGCTGAAATTGAAGCCATAAGTCAAGTTCGGTGTTGGGTCGCCAATCTTAGTGCGGTCGTCTGCATTGATGATACCATCGCCGTTGATGTCCGCAAAACGGAAGTCGCCTGGTTTGGCATTCGGCTGAATGATGATGTTTTCTTTGTTTTTATAGGCATTCACTTCCGCTTGGTTTTGGAAAATGCCTTGCGTTTGATAACCAAAGAAGAAACCAATCGGCTCACCAACAACAGTACGTGTAATCTCTAAGCCTTGCGGACTGAATGTTTGTCCGCCTAAAAACTTCTTGTCAGGACCTAAATCGGTCACTTTATTGACGATATAAGACACATTACCCGCTAAATTGAAAGCTATGGGTCCTATTTTTTTGTCAAAACCCAATTCTAATTCAACACCTGAATTTTCCAATTTGGCGATATTCCCAACGGGTCCACCATTGCCGATATAACCAGGCACTCTAATATCAAGCAACATACCTGACGTATTTTTTTGAAAAACATCAAGTGTAACAGTTATGTTTTTAAAGATTTTGGCATCAAAACCTAAATTTGTTTGCGTTGTTTGTTCCCATTTTAAATCGGGATTGGCTATAGCATTCGGGCTGACACCATTGTATAGCTTGTCACCTATGCCGAATGTATAATTGCGTCCACCACCAACAGTTGAGACATAACGGAAATCACCAATTTGGTCATTGCCATTGATACCCCATGACGCACGGAATTTCAAAAAATTAATGGGCGTAATGCCTTTCAAAAAGCGTTCTTCAGTCAATATCCAACCAGCGGATACTGAGGGGAAGCGTCCGAACTTGTTGTTTGTACCAAATTTGGGCGAACCGTCAATGCGCATCAAAGCAGAAATGATGTATTTGCCTTCATAGTCATAATTGACACGTCCGAGATACGACAACAAAGCCGCATTATACTCAAAGCCACCATAATTTTGGTCAGCTTGAATGGAAGCGAAATTGAGCGACGCGTCTTTGATATTAGAAACAGGCATATTTTGAACGCTACCAGAAACGTTTTCACCGTGATTTTTCTCTGCCGTTGTACCGACTAATGCAGAAAAATTGTGTTTGCCGTCAAAATTTTTATTGTATGCCAAAGTATTGCCCCAAACCCAATAGAATCCACGACTTTGGCTGCGGTTATATAAAGTGACATCTGAGCGATTGGCAGCATTGAGATAATAAATTGGTCTGAAACCATCACCACCATAAAAAGCAATGTCAACACCATAACTCGTACGGAATTTCAGACCTTTAATCGGTTCAAATTCTACAAAAGCATTCCCAACGATTTTGTCTGCCCAACCTGAACCTTGATTGACCGCCGTCGCCGCCACAGGGTTTAGGATTTCAGAACTGACATATTTTGAGATGCCATAAGGTTGTCCATCAGCATTGCGGACAACAGGAAAATTGGTATAAACAGAAGTGCTCAATACTGAGGGGTCGGTTTCAACCAAGGGTGTAATCGGATCCATATTGATTGCACGCGACAAAACGCCACCAAATTCGCTGTTGGTTGATGAACCTTTGCCATTCACTTTAGAATAGCCCATGGTTGTACCGATATTAATAAATTTATTCAGTTTATGGTTAGAGTTGAGGCGTACAGAGTAACGTGACCATTTAGATTGTGGCGATGCGACGATACCTGTTTGGTCATAATAACCAAAAGATGCATAGTAAGACGATTTGGCATTGCCTACCGAAATACCCAATTCGTGGTTTTGCATCGGGGCAGATGTGTTAAAAACAGCATCTTGCCAATCCGTTCCATTGCTATATACTGAGGGGTCTTTGAAAAGGATAGCGCCTTTTGAAGCGACAGAGGATTCGTTCATTAAGGTCGCATATTCTCTTGCATTGAGCAAAGCGAGTTTGCGTGTGGGTGCTTGTTGACCCATATACATATTATATGTGACCGCCGTTTTGCCTTCTTTGCCTTGTTTTGTTGTGACCAAAATAACGCCTGCGGCAGCACGTGCGCCATAAATCGCTGCCGAAGCGGCATCTTTTAAAACTTCAATGGATTCAACATCGGCTTGATTGAGGTAATCAATACCGCCTGTTACGGGAATACCGTCCACAACATACAGTGGTTCACTCGCATTAATAGAAGTTGTTCCACGAATCCGCACCGTCGCGCCTTCGCCCGGTTGACCTGAACCTGTTGTGACACGAACCCCTGCGGTACGCCCCAAAAGTGATTGCTCGATACGTGGCACGGGCATATTTTCTAAGTCCGAACCTTTTATTTTAGCAATTGCGCCTGTGACAACGGCTTTGCGCTGTGTGCCGTAACCGACAACAACCAATTCATCGAGTGCATCGCTTGCAGCCAATTCGATGTTTAGTGATGTAGCATTATTCACCGCCACTTCTTTGGGTTTGTAACCGACAAAAGAGACAACGAGTATCGTCGATTTGCTTTTTGTTAAAGTCAAGGAGAATTTGCCGTCAATATCGGTCAAAGTTCCGTTTGTCGTGCCTTTTTCGAGGATGGCTGCCCCGACAAGCGGCTCTTTGGCATCTGTTACCATGCCAGTAACAGTCGTTGTTTGTGCTAAGAGTTGTCCCAGATTGAGGAGACACAAAAACAAGATAATTCGTGCGTTTTTAATTTTTTTCATACGTTTTTACTGATTTTAACAATCAATTGAAGTTTAGTTATAAGAAGAAGCAGGGAAAACAAGGAAAATACTGAGGGGTCTTAAACCCCTCAATAAATCCCATTAAGTATTAAAAATGTGTTAGTTACGCATGATATTAATGGTTAACCGTTATCTTCTGACTTTGGAATGTCGAACCAACGCGAACGCCTACGATATACATGCCTGTTGACAGATTTTTAGTTGAAATGGTCTGTGATAGGTTATTGCCATTAACGTTAAGAGTTTGTTGATAAACACTTTGTCCAATTAGGTTGGTCAGCGTAATTTGCGTTGAGCCTTGCGACAAGCGCACCACCTGTATAACCTGGTGCGGGAACAGCGATTTTAAGAGAAGCAGTACCCGACTGGAAAACGGTATTGTCAATAGATAGGGCGTTAACAGCGCCGCCAAACCCTTCAAACGTTATGCCTGTGGCGTAAGCATCTGTGAAAATGGGTGCTTGAGCAAAAAGATGGGTTGCTGCGAAAGTCAGCATAAAAACAAATGTAGAAGTAAATTTTTTCATCATATAGTTAGTTATAAAAATTATGAAAATTGATGCGTTTTTAAGAATTGTTTTTATTCTAAGTAACAACACAAAATTCTATAATTTACTCTGTATGATACTAATTATACTATTGGACAAATACTGGACAGGCATAAATTTGGTTATTTAAGGCTTTAAAAAAGGTGAATGAAGCCTAAATGTATGTCATAACTTTATTTTTTAATCTTTAATTTGTTCAAACCATTCTTCGTCTGTCACATCAAAATCACTAAATGCCTCCTGTACGTTTTTCAATGCTTTTGAAAAATCGCCTTGTGCTATACGATGATTCTGTTCATTTAAAACCATTGGTTTCAAATCTGGATTCGCCTTCCAATACGCCATTTCACTATATGGCACATGCTCCGATTCAATAATAGTTATTGAACCATCAGACTTTGGCTTCTGATGCTTCTTTTTCTTTGGCGTATCTACTATCTTAGAAGACACTTCTCCTAAAAAAGCCTTTAATTCTGCATTATTCTCTCTGATTAATGTGAGAATTGCCTCTTTGACATCTTCTGTCGTCACTTTTTGAATCGCGCTTTCTGTCATAATATTATTGATTTTTTACAAAAATAGACGCTTTATGTCTATTATTCAACACTTTTCCCTTTCTGCCCAACATAAATTAGCTTCATATACTTCTTTTATACAGAAATACCCCCCCTCAGTATTTTAACCATTTGAGACAATCACCTTAGTGTATAAAAGGCACAATCACACTTTTCATCTTCACATTACCCTTGTTAGTCTCCTTCTTAAAATGCTGTGTATCGGTTGACTTACTTTTGTATCATCAATTAAGATAAATTAATTTTAAAAAATAATAAAGATGAAAAAATTAGTTCTCTTCGCCTTAGTGTTACTCAATATCAGCCTTTTTGCACAACAACCCAATGCCCCTATGAATATAGGAAGGCTTTACGGTAAAGTCGTCGATGCGACCTCAAAAGAACCCGTTGCTTATGCTTCTGTTACTGTTTTGCGCACCGTTGCGGGACGTGATAGCCTTATCGGTGGTGCTTTAACCATTGAAAATGGGGATTTCAATATTACAGGTTTACCAATGGGTATGTTCAAAGTAAAAGTGAGTTTTGTCGGTAACAAAGATTTAATCAAAATGGTGAAAGTGTCACCACCCAATAGTGTTGAACAAGATTTAGGCAACCTCCAAATGATAGTTGATGCACAAGTTCTGAGCGCTGTCGAAGTGACCGCACAGAAGGCTTCAACGATGATTAGCCTTGAAAAACGCGTTTTTAACGTCGAAAAAAGCCTAACTTCGACAGGCGGAACAGCAGAAGACGTGTTGAAAAACGTCCCCTCAGTAACGGTTGATATGGATGGCAATGCGAAGTTGCGTGACCGTGGTACAACGATTTATGTAGATGGTAAGCCGACTTTGATGTCTTTAACTCAAATCCCTTCAGACCAAATCGAATCAGTGGAAGTCATTTCTAACCCTTCTGCCAAGTACGAAGCAACGGCAACGGGCGGCATTTTGAACATCGTTTTAAAGAAAAACCGCAAACCTGGCTACAATGGTGTCGTTGCACTTGGGGCAGGTACACAAGGACGTTACAACGGCATGTTGAACCTCAATGCCCATGAAGGCAAATGGAATATCGGCGGTTTTTACAACATCAATTCAAGTGATAACCCTACAACGGGCTATACCAATCGCACGAACCGCAATATAGACGGATCAGTCATCAATTATTTTAACCAAAATACAGACTTGACGTTTCAAAACGTCTTCCAAATCGGCAGAATTAATCTTGATTATGCGCTTAACAACCGCAATACAATCTCTTTATCGGGTACAAAAGTCGGTGGTAAATTCAATATTTCAACGGCGCAAGACTATGAATTCTTATCTCCTTTGAAGCAAATGACAAGCTATGGCACACGCACAACAGAACCGCGCAACAACTTCAAAAATAACAGTGTTGAAGCACAATGGCGTAAAACGTATGCTAAAAAAGATAAATCACTTATAGCTTTGGCAAACTATGGTTGGGGCAGCTTTGCCAACGCAGCAACCTGGAACACAACGGGTTATGACAAGAACGGTATTCTTTTACCGAACAACCCTGAACTCGTCAATATAACAGGTGCAAATAAAAATGAGCAAGCTGTTTTTCAGTTAGATTATGTGAATCCCATCAATGACTCAACGAAATGGGAAATGGGTGTCCGGAGTTTTTGGAGCAGTGCAAACCAACTCAATTTTTACAATAATTTAGATTATAATACGAACACTTACATTCAAGAAAATAGATATTCGCAAAATAACCTTATAACACAAAGCATCAATGCCGCATATATCACTTATTCTGGTCGTTTCAAAAACCAAATCAACTACCAAGCAGGTGTGCGTTTTGAGCAGTCGAATTTAACAGGTATTTCAAAACTCGATGGTTCGTCTAGTTTTGGTTACGATTATCCAAAAGGAAACGCGAAAGACTTGATGCGTTCTTTGTTCCCTGCGCTTTATTTGTCAAAAAAATTAGACGCGACAACAGAGTTAGGTCTTAATTTCAGCCGCAAATTACAACGCCCCAACCCCCGTATGCTCATGCCCGGTATTCAAGGCCCCGACAAGCAAAATATTCAAATTGGCAATCCAAATTTGCAACCTGAATTTGTTAATTTGGCAGAGTTAAATTACAATAAATTATTTGGTAAGGATAAGCAAAACAACTGGTTAGCAACTATTTACATGAGTAACGAAACCAATACATTGAAACAATTGGTTCGTGCTGACGTGAATGACCCCTCAGTATTAATTACAACCTTTGTGAACGGTACAAACGAATTACAATATGGTTTTGACAACACTTTGAAATTAGGTTTTGGTAAAAACTTTGAAGTCATGCTTAATGCCAACGTCTTCAATTTCGCGGTCAATGTCGATACATTCAGCAACACAGGATGGGCAGGAAATGGTAAAGTGAATTTGACTTATCGCCTACCCGCAGATTTTTCAGTACAATTGAATGGTGCTTACGAAGGTAATCGCCCCATGCCACAAGGCACGCGTCAAGGTGTCGCTTACATGGATTTCGCAGTTAAAAAGTCGTTTTTTCACAATGCCGCTAACTTAACGTTGTCAGTCAGTGACGTTTTCAATTCACGTAAAGAAATCATCATTTATGACCAACCGACATACCTCCAAGAATCCATGCGTCGCCGTGATACACGTTTTGTCAAATTGTCGCTTCAAGTGCCTTTTGGTAAAGCAGATGCAAGCATGTTCAAACGTATGAAAGATTCTAAAAAACAAGGCAGTGGTCAGGAGCAACCTGATTTTAATGGCGGTAGCGGTAACTAATGAAGCAAACAAATAAGACGTAATAAAAAGAGCGAGGTGATTCCATTTGAATCACCTCGCTCTTTTTATTTTGAGCTAAAATTTATCTCTTTTTTAAGCGATTCTCTAACAACAGGACATGATTTATAATACAAATGCTTGCTAAATCTGCCCTTCAAACCTTTCTCTTTTTCTTGGGTGCAGTCTAAAATTTCGATAAAATCACGATCCACATATGTCCCTTTTTTGCCCAATCGAGGTACGTGATTATACAAACCCGAAAAATACAAAACGACATCTTTTTTGTTAACATACACCTTCGTTTCCTTCGCAACCGATGGCAATAAGTCTAATTTTTTATCGAAAACAGGCATGGCAACATCGGCAGCTATCAAGAAAATTTGCTCAAATGATTGTTTAGGTTCCTGCATTTTCTCAATCATTTCAAAAAAGAGATAATTGCCCATAGAATGACACATCAAATTCGGCGATATATTCGGGATATTTAACACCCCCCTCAGTATAGCCGTCACAAAAGGGGTAGAATTTCTGGCATTGCTTTGACATTTACCCACACTCATACTATTGGCTTCCCAAATAATATGAATTACTAAGTCATTTTCAGAACCATATTCTTTCTCAAAATGCCGAATACTGTTCTTAAGTACGGCTTTTTTATTGCCCCACATGCCATGTATGTAAACTAAAACCTTTGGATGTCCGACCATCGAATCCAACTCCGTTTTAATGATATGCATCACATCATCTTCATTATAAACCGACAAAACTTTCGATTCAATGGCTTGTAAACGGCGTTTTTTTGTTTCAAAATGCCCAAAATGAGTCACATTCTTTTTAAGGTCAATCCTAAAATATAGGTTTTTAGGTTTTTGAGTATTCGCCAAAAGAGTAACGTGGAATAATGCAAAGAGACAGCACAAAAAGGCTGTTTTAAAAATACGATTCATTACAAAGTATTTGTTGTGGTTGTTTGATGTTTTTAGAATAATGACAATTATTGACCAAAAGACGTTTCTTATAAAAAACAAAAAAACTTTGAACCTGTTTTAAGACCTAAAATTGACATTCAAAATCACTGTTTTTTGCTATTTTCATAGGAAAGCCCTTTATTCATCAATGACTATATATAACGTAAAAATCACAGTTTTATGACTTCACCTTCATCACAAACGCCAAAAATCGCTTAAAAACGGCATTTTTTAAACATTTTCATTGAACAAAAGTGTAAAAAAAAATTAGCTGTATAAGTTTTAGACGCTTCTTCTTTTGTTTAACTTTAATTTTAAAATGATTAAACAAAATGACAACTAAATAGAGGTTATTCTGTTATTACTAATATTGATTAAAAACGCTACTTAAAAACTTAAAAACGTGCTTTTGACAAATTTGCATGACAATTTTTTAACACATAACACTTAAAATAAGTATATGAATTCGAACGAAATTGTATTAGATACCGTGTTTATGGACAACGACGTTTTGACTTTTACAGACGACGAAATTGGCGATGACCACATTATGACTTCTATTGAAACCCCTATGCACAACGAGGCTTTTGACCTAACAGATAACGAAAAAATGCACAAAATTGCCTATCATTTCAGAGAAATTATGCACACTTTGGGGCTTGATTTGACTGATGACAGTTTGAAAGGCACACCGAATCGAGTCGCTAAAATGTATGTAAAAGAAATTTTTAGCGGCTTAAACCCTGCAAATAAACCCAAAATTGCTTTGTTTGACAATAAATATCGGTACAACGAGATGCTTGTTGAAAAAGACATTACGTTTTTTTCTAACTGCGAACATCATTTCGTACCGATTATTGGCAAAGCGCACGTTGCTTATATGTCGAGTGGCAAAGTCATTGGTTTATCTAAGCTCAACCGTTTGGTACAATATTACGCTAAACGTCCACAGGTACAAGAGCGTTTGACGATGCAAATTGCCAAAGAATTACGCTTGGCGCTTGGCACAGAAGATGTAGCCGTTGTCATTGATGCCAAGCACTTATGCGTCTCTTCTCGCGGCGTTCAAGACGTAAACAGCAGCACGGTTACGTCTTATTATGGTGGAAAATTCAAAGACGAAGCCCGTAAAAGTGAGTTTTTGAAATACTTGCAGTTGTCGGCTGATTGAGTGTTTAAAAATCTATTTTTATGATAAAACCCTTGTAGAACGGCTGTTCTATAAGGGTTTTTCATTGTAATACTGAGGGGGGGTATTAGCTTAAACTCAAAATGTAGCTTGTACTTCTACCGCCTGAGGGTTCTTTAATTAACTTATGTTACGCACTGAATCAGAAAATGACTAACTCCGCTTTTCAAAGCGGAGATACGATGCGACCTTCTATCACGGCTTTAGCCCAACACTTTATAGAGGTAAGTGGCTAAAGCCATGGATATTATAACATCCGCCCTCCGACTTAAAAGTCGCAATTAGTCAACCGTTGCGTAACATCAGTAATTTATATAAATGACTATAAATAACAATTCTATTCACCGCAAATTATGCGGTGAATAGAATTGTTATTTACCGCATAAAGGCTCAAAATAGTTTTTAAAAGAACATTACCCAAAATAATGAGGAGTAAAATGAAATAGAAAACGGCATGTATAGCTAAAAAACACCGAAATAGGTTAATATACTGAGGGGGTGCTTTATATTTACAAAAAAATATAAAGCAATGAAAATTAAACAATACTTCCTAACAATGCTCTACACGAGCCTTTTGGTTTTCTCTGTTCGAAGCCAATCCTTCAATAACTTTCCTGTATCAACTCAAAAGCCGCCTTTGCATGGTCGGCATTGGATGGCAGTAACAGGCAAACCTTTATCGGCAACAGCAGGTGCCATGATTTTTGCCAAAGGTGGCAATGCGATTGATGCGGGTTGCGGCATGTTAGCAGCTTGTTGTACGATGTGGGACGTGTTGAGTTGGGGCGGCGAAACACAAGCCTTAATTTACAATCCAAAAACGAAGAAAGTCATTGCTATCAATGCTTTAGGTGTCGCACCGACGGGCGCAACGGCGGAGTTTTTCAAAGGAAAAGGCATGAATTATCCGCCTGAATTTGGTCCTTTGGCAGCCGTTACGCCGGGTACGCCAGGCGGTTTGATGACCATGTTGGCTGAATATGGTACGATGAGCCTCAAAGAAGTGCTCGCCCCTGCGATGCAAATGGCAGAAGGTTATCCGATTGAAGCACAAACGGCGAACTCGATTGAACGCGGTAAAGATGAAATCAAAAAGTGGCCCTATTCAAAAAAGGTTTTTTTACCCCATTTAGGCGAAAAACGTGAAGCACCAGAAGCGGGTGAAATCTTTGTTCAAAAAGACCTTTTAGTTACTTTGAAAAAATTGGTCAGTGCTGAACAAGAGGCTTTGAAAAAAGGAAAATCGAGAAAAGAAGCGATTTATGCCGCCTATGACCTGTTTTACAAAGGCGAAATCGCTAAAGAGTTCTCTCGTGGCTGTCGTGAACAGGGCGGTTTGATTACAGAAGCGGATTTGGCAAATTGGAAAGTAAAAATAGAAGAACCCATGATGACGAATTACAAAGGCATCGATGTCTATAAATTGCAACAATGGACGCAAGGACCTGTGATGCTTCAGACATTAAACATCCTCGAAAATTTTGATTTGAAAGGTATGGGTTACAATTCGACACGTTATATACATACCGTTTATCAAGCCATGAATTTGGCATTTGCAGACCGTGATTTCTACTACGGCGATCCTGCTTTTGCCAATAATCAACAACCGATGAAGGGTTTATTGTCAAAAGAATACGCCAAAGAACGCAGTAAATTGATTAATCCAGACCGCAACGATGCAAAAGCCGCACCGGGCGACCCTTATCCTTTTGAAGGCAGAATCAATCCATTTACAGATGTTTTGAAAAATTGGGGCAATGCCAGCGTTGAACCCAAAGCCAATGCCCCCCTCACTAATCCGTTCTTAGAAGCGTTCACGGCGGGTACAACGTCCGTGGAAGCAGCCGATGAAGAAGGTTGGGTGATTTCGATAACGCCAAGTGGTGGTTGGGTGCCAGCGTGCATTGCAGGTAATACAGGCGTGGGCATGAGCCAACGAATGCAGTCATTTGTAACCGATGCAAAGGAAAGTCCATTCAATGTCGTTGAGCCAGGCAAACGTCCGCGAGTGACTTTGACACCAAGCCTTGCTTTGAAAGATGGAAAGCCGTTTTTATCATTTGCCAAACAAGCGGGTGACGAGCAAGACCAGTTATTGACGCAGTTTTTCCTAAACATGGTTGAGTTCAATATGACCGTGCAAGAGTCTTGTGAAGCACCGAGTTTCAAGACATATCAAATGTATTCGACGTTCGGGAAGCATGAAAAAATCATCGGTGGATTGACTTTGAATGACCAAACGCCGCCTTATGTTCGCAAAGATTTGAGCCGTATGGGCTACAAATTGAACTATCAAGAGCGCACAAGTGGACCTATCAATGCCATTTATTTTGATTGGAAACATGGTAGTTTTTGGGGTGGTTCAAGCAACCATGGTGAGGATTATGGGATTGGTTGGTAATCATGTATTGTAGAGAGTAAAAAATGCCAAACGTATTGTGATATGTTTGGCATTTTTCATTTTTACTGAGGGGTAGGCAACGGCTTTTCAAAATTACTCGTAGTTTTAGAAAACAATTAAATAAGATAAAAACGAACATTTTAATCTGATTACTTACCATTAAACTACGTTTTATGAAAAAAATCATCTACATTTTCATGCCTCTTTTAGCAATTTTGCTGTTTATCAACAATGCTTCAGGACCTATCGTTGTTCAACAAAAAGGTTATACAGGCGCACCTGGCGACCAAGCCAATACTTGTCGCACTTGTCACAACACAGGCACTTATGGGTCAAGTGCCGTTATCGAAGTGTTTGATTCGGCGGGTACAACGCCAATAACAAAATATGCTTTAGGAAAACAATACACTTTGCGACTGACCATTTCGGTCACAAACGGCACACCTTCTGCTTATGGTTTTCAAATGATTGATATACGGAAAAAAGACAGTACGAATGTCAAAGGCTTTTTACCCAAAGCCCAACAAGCTGCCAATATTGGCATTGACACACTGGTAGCTACCAATCGGGTTTATGCTGAACACAATGCCCGTTTAAGTAGCAATGTTATTGATGTAAAGTGGAAAGCACCGAGTACAGATTTAGGTACTATTGTTTTTTATGCGGCTGGAAACGCTGTTAACGGTGGCGGCACTTTTGCGGGTGATAACGGCACGCCATCCACTTCGGTGCAAATCACCTCGCCTATTTCGTCTGGCGTGAACGAATTGGCTGAAAACGTGCAAATTCAATTATCACCCAATCCAACGCCTTCAAAAGTGTCCATTTGGTTAGAAAGTAAAATGGCAAAAACGCTGAAAATTCAAGTGATTGATATAACTGGACGCATTGTTTTGTCAGACAATTGGGCTGTTGCTGTGGGTCAAAATTTACGTTCGCTGGATATGAACGCCTTTTCAAAAGGGGCGTACATGGTGCAACTAATTGATAATCAGAATATTATTTCTAAAAAAATCTTAAAACTCTGATTTTTGGTATAATACTGAGGGGTATTTAAGACATAAAAACGCCTTGTTCACATCGATGTGAACAAGGCGTTTTTTTCTTTTCTCAACTCTAAAAACATATATGGTGGATTTTTTTTAAGCCAAAAGCAAATATTTATTGAATATTCTGTTGTTTAACATTTAATATTCTGAAAAATCAACTATTTACCTTATTTTATGTTTAAATTTGCGATAATCAATTCATAATATCTAAATTGTAAATTTATAAATAATGACAGCAACAACCTTTGTCGCCCCATCTCAAACAGGGTCGTGGCAAACAAATATTGAAAACGTTTTCAATGCCCAAAAAGCCAATCAATACGTCATTGGATCAACAACAGCATCGGAACGTAAAGCCAAATTGAAAAAACTGTTAGCAACGGTTTTGAAATATAGAACTGAAATCCAAGAAGCCGGATACGCAGACTTCAAAAAAGCACCCGCAGAGGTGGATTTGACGGAAGTGTATGTCATGACAACGGAATTGAAACACACCATTAATAACCTCAATAATTGGATGAATCCTAAAAGTGTCGCTGTGCCATTGACGCAATGGGGCTCGTCATCTACCATACATTATGAAGCAAAAGGCGTTGTTTTAATCATTTCTCCTTGGAATTTCCCTTTTAATTTGACAATTGGTCCTTTGGCTTCGGCTATTGCGGCGGGTAATTGTGTGATGGTAAAACCGTCTGAAAATACGCCTCATGCGGCGGCATTACTGAAAAAAATGCTCGCCGAAGTGTTTCCTCAAAACGAAGTAGCGGTGTTTGAAGGAGAAGCCGAAGTGGCACAATTCGTCACCAAACTGCCTTTTAACCACATCTTTTTTACAGGTAGTCCGAGTTTAGGTAAAAAAGTCATGAAAGCGGCGGCTGAAAATCTGTGTTCTGTTACCTTAGAATTGGGCGGCAAATCGCCTGTGGTCGTTGACGAAACGGCTGATTTAAAAAAGGCTGCTAAACGTATTGCATGGGCAAAATTTATGAACAATGGGCAAATCTGTATCTCTCCCGACTACCTGTATGTTCACGACAAGGTGAAAGATGAATTTTTAAGCCACTTCAAACAAAGCATCGTTGATTTTTATACGGATGCACCCGAAAAATCGGAAGACTATAATCGCATTGTCAATCAAAATCACTTCAATCGCCTTGATGGTTATCTGAAAGATGCCAAAGCAAAGGGCGCAAAAGTGGAATTGGGCGGACAAACGGACGCTTCACAAAACTATATGGCACCCACCGTTTTGTCGAATGTCGCTGCCGATAGTGCTGTGATGCAAGAAGAAATTTTTGGACCGATTTTGCCTGTATTGACTTATAGCGATATTCAAACGGTCATAACACACATTCAAAATAATGAAAAGCCCTTGGCAATGTATATTTTTAGCCACGACAAAAAAAATATCAAGCAACTCATGAGTCAAACTCGGGCAGGCGGAACGGTTATCAATCACAATACCTTGCATTTTTTCAATCAAGACTTACCTTTTGGTGGCTCAAATAACAGTGGTATTGGCAAAGGACATGGCATATTTGGTTTTAAAGAATTTTCAAACGCCCGCAGTGTTTTGAAACAATGGGCTCCGTTCAATTCGATTGATATGCTGATGCCTCCTTATACTGGTTTCAAGCAAAAAATCATTGATTTGACTATCAAATACTTTTAATCTAATGATGAAGTATGAAGTATGAATGATGAATAAACGACCCCCTCAGTAAAAAGTCGTCTTTTTCGCCATTTATGCGTCATCATTCATCCTCATCATTCCAATATCTATGTTCAATTTATCAACTATTTTAGAGCATCATGCACGTAACAATGCTGCGAAAGAAGCCCTTGTTTTTATGGACAAGCGTTTGTCTTATGGACAACTCGATGCGGCGGCGAATCAAATCGCTAATGGTTTAACTTCTTTAGGTATTGGTCACGGTGATAAAGTGGCTTTGACGTGTGCCAACCTACCCTATTTTCCAATCATTTATTTCGGTATTTTGAAAGTAGGCGCAACCGTCGTACCCCTCAGTATTTTACTAAAAAAGAACGAAATTGCTTACCATTTGCAGGATTCTGATGCCAAAGCTTATTTCTGCTTTGTTGGAACGCCTGAAATACCGATGGGCGTAGATGGTCACGCGGGTTTTACGATGACCGATACATGTGAGCATTTTTTTATGATAACACCCGCACCCACCGACGCATCGCCTATTGCGGACATTAAAACAATGGGCATGTTGATGGCAGGTCAGTCGCCTGTATTTGAAAGCTTTAGGACTGACCCCAATGATACAGCCGTTATTATTTATACGTCGGGTACAACAGGACGACCGAAAGGAGCCGAATTGGCGCATTCCAATTTAATGTTTAACGCCATATTATCGGCTGATTTATGTGGTATGACCCCTCAGTCGAGGCAGGTTTTGGTACTGCCTTTATTTCATATTTTTGGACAAACAGTACAAATGTTAGCGGGTATTTATAGAGGGGCAACCACCTTTTTAGTGCCTCGTTTTGACGCTGCGACAATATTCACGCTCTTTCAAAATGAAAAAATTAACATCTTTGCGGGTGTTCCGACCATGTATTGGGGTCTTTTAAATTACCCCGATGCCGATAAATTTGACTTAGAAATCATCAAAAAGAACTTAAAAATCTGTGCTTCTGGTGGTGCGGCATTGCCTGTACAAGTGCTACAAGATTTTGAAGCTAAATTCGATGTGCCTATTATTGAAGGCTATGGTATGTCGGAAGGCTCGCCTGTTGTTACTTTCAATCATGCGGATAGACCACGTAAGCCTGGTTCAGTGGGTACACCTGTTTGGGGCGTTGAGGTTTGTATTATGGATGAAAAACGCAACAAATTAGGCAATAATGAAAAGGGTGAAATCTGTTATCGGGGTCACAATGTTATGAAAGGCTATTATAAACGCCCTGAAGCCAATGCCGAAACCATTATCGACGGTTGGTTACACTCTGGCGATATTGGCTACCGCGACGACGAGGGTTATTATTTCATCGTGGACAGAACAAAAGACATGATTATCAGGGGCGGTTTCAATGTTTATCCGCGTGAAGTTGAGGAAATACTGATGCTACACCCTGCTATTTCGATGGTTGCTGTTATAGGCGTACCTAACAATCAATATGGAGAAGAAATTAAAGCCTGCGTGGTTTTAAAAATCAATATGCAACTAACTGAAGATGAGCTTATTATGTGGACAAAAGAACAAATAGCGATGTATAAATACCCGCGCATCATCGAATTTGTAGAATCTTTGCCGATAAGCGCATCGGGTAAAATTTTGAAACGTGAATTAAGAGTAAATTAAATTTGTTAATGGTTATGGATACAATAATCAATTATTTTACAACAATACCTTCTTCGCACCGCACCATGCTATTGGTTGGCGGCATCACTTTCTTTTGGATAATTGAAAGTGTCATACCACTTTTTCAATTCAAGTACAACAAGTGGAAACATGCGGGGACGAATATTTTTTTTACAATAACAACGATATTGGTCAATTTTCCTTTGGCATTTATATTGGTCAAGTCCGCAGATTGGGCGCAAGCAGCTGATTTTGGTATTTTGAACTGGCTTCCGTCTATGCCTTCGTGGTTATTTGCCATCGTTGGTATGCTGTTATTAGATTTAATTGGGGCATATTTTGTGCATTGGACAGAGCATAAAGTCCGTTGGATGTGGCGTTTCCACCTTGTACACCACAGCGATACAAATATTGATACGACCTCTGCCAACCGTCATCATCCAGGCGAAAGCGTTTTTAGGTTTCTTTTTACGACAATGGGCGTTGTTCTGGCGGGTGCACCCATGTGGCTGGTATTTATGTATCAATTTTTTTCGGTTTTGTTGTCGCAGTTCAACCATGCCAATACTTTTATACCAAAATGGTTGGACAATGCTCTAAGTTGGGTCATCGTTACCCCAGATATGCACCACGTGCATCATCATTATGTGTTGCCTTATACAGATTCTAACTATGGCAATATCTTCTCGATTTGGGACAGAGTCTTTGGCACATTCATGACTTTAGACCGTGATAAACTCGTTTATGGCATTGATACTTTTATGAATGAAGCGGAAAACGCCCATATTGCGCCGCTTTTAAAGATTCCGTTTCAAGCATATCGGAAACCTGTGGGAGCAAAGTTTGAGGAGAATTAAAACCATTAAGGGTTGAAGATGACAACCAATAATCTAAAAGTTATTTGGGGTACGAATGTAATTTAAAGAGATTTTAGACCGCTTCCATAAAAGAGTTTAATATTAGCATTTCAGACAAGAGCCTTTTGAGCAAATTGCTCAAAAGGCTTTTTTAATCCACAAATTTACGAATTTTACGAATGGAGACGTAACTTATACGCCCAAATGCGTCAATTCATAAAATTCGTGGCTCAAAATACTGA
The DNA here is from genome assembly GCA_043744455.1 of Saprospiraceae bacterium. Taxonomy (GTDB): domain Bacteria; phylum Bacteroidota; class Bacteroidia; order Chitinophagales; family Saprospiraceae; genus JAAFJT01. The sequence goes on from JAYTUQ010000093.1 coordinate 32,503, forward strand.
GGGGGTGTCTTTATAAAACAAAAAATATAATTTTGTCTTTTGTTTCTAAAAACAAAAGTTTAAAAAAAAAGGCTCTTTGACAATTTTAGCGGTAATTTTGTAAAATGGAAAAAGAGCTATATGAACAAATGATAAATCTCCTTCATCTAAAAGTAGATAG